>JAIRYH010000098.1 GCA_031267855.1 Prevotellaceae bacterium | reverse complement strand
TAAGCTTCCGCTTTCTGCTTGTTGTAGGAACGCGGCGAAATAAGCCGCGCAATGACCATAGCCGCCACCACCAGGGCTATTGCCGTCAGCAAAACCACTAAAAGTAAGGATAAATTCATATAAGAGAAATATATTTTTTGTGCGCAAAGATAACAAATATTTGCGATTTACGGATGACCTGTTTATTACAGATCAGTTACAACATTCCATAACCGTAGAACGGATAATTTAGAAAAATATAAAACATTCTTGAAAATTTGACAGCACATAGGAGTAATACCCATATTGTAATGCATCATTCATCATTTCTTTTTCGTATCTTTGCAAGCGCCGGAAAAAAGACTGTGTATGAAGACATGCAATATAAGCGACTGCGAACGCGGTTGCCATAAACATCAAACCAAAGAGAATGACTGGAACGTGGCGATGTGCCAGAGTTGTTGCAAACTGTCGGGATACAACTGGCTGAGCGACCTGCCGCACAGCGACCTGCCGCAGGATATTTTTGAAGTACGGTTTAAAAATACCCACAAGGGATTTTTTCAAAACGTCAATAACCTGCCGCTGTCTGTCGGTGATATTGTAGCAGTAGAAGCCGCTTCGGGGCATGACATAGGCATTATCAACATGAGCGGACCCCTGGTGTTCCGGCAGATGATGCGGCAAAATATCAAATCGGGTGCCGCCGGATTTAAAAAAATATACCGGAAAGCCAAACCGTTTGACGTCGAAAAATGGCAGAACGCTATTGCCCGCGAACATCTTACAATGATTAAATCACGGCAGCTGGCGGCAAGCTTAAAGCTGGATATGAAAATCGGCGACGTCGAATTTCAGGGCGACGGCAGCAAAGCCATCTTCTACTACATCGCCGACGAGCGGGTCGATTTCCGGGAACTGATAAAAATCCTGGCAACGGAATTTCATATTCGTATTGAAATGCGGCAAATAGGCGCACGGCAGGAAGCCGGGCTTATCGGGGGACTGGGCGTGTGCGGTCGCGAACTCTGCTGTTCGCAATGGATGTCGGGCTTTTCAACCGTCAATGCCAACGCCGCGCGATGGCAGGAACTTTCGCTCAATCCGCAAAAATTGACCGGACAGTGCGGTAAACTGAAATGCTGTTTGAACCACGAAGTAGCGCTGTATGTTGAGGCGCAAAGGGAATTTCCTAAAATAACAGTGCCCATTGAAACCATTGACGGGCAACTGTTCCTGCAAAAAACCGATGTACTGAAAGGCGTCATGCACTTTACGCCCGACGCTTCCGGCAACGGCGAACAAATGGTGATTCCGGTAGCGCACGTAAAGGAATATATAGCATTGAATAAACAGGGAACAAAAATTTCCCTGTCTGCAAAAAACACGGCCAAACAGGAACAGCCGGTTATTTTCAAAGGCGCAGTGGGAGAAGAAAGCATCACCCGTTTTGACAAGAAGAAAAAGTCACGCCAACGGAATAACCGCCAACGCCGCAATAAACAGCCCGGCGAAACGTCACCCCGTCAACATGAAAAAAATGCTAAAAAGAACCCGTAGCTTCGCTGCCGCCGTTGCAGCCATGACGGTTGTTTCGTGCGACTACGGCAGCGTGGCGGAACAGCAGGTAAACGTTCCACAGGCAGAATGGCACAAGGACAGTATCGTCCCGATTGTGCTGCCGGTGGAAGACACCCTGTCGCCCTGTGCGATGCTGCTCCTCCTGCGCCACACGGACGACTATCCCTACGGTAATATTATTCTCTCGGTAGCCGCCACCGCGCCGTCGGGTGTTACCGTATGCGATACGGTGGAATACCGCCTGATGGACAACGGCGGATGGAGCGGGAGAATCGGCGGAAGATGGATCGACTGCCGGCTGGAGTTTCGCACCGATATCCGCTTTATGCAGCGCGGCAACTACCTGTTCCGGATTGCCCACCTGATGCGCCGGGAAAAATTGCCGGGCGTGGGCGCCGTGGGCGTCCGCGTGGAATGGTCCGACCTGCCGGAGGCAACGCAATAAACAGTCATCTAAAACATTTACCGGCTATGAACATTGAAGAAGCAGAACAGCAGATAATCGGCGAATTTGCACCGCTGTCCGACTGGATGGACAAATACGAATACCTGATAGACCTTGGAAAATCGTTGCCTCCGTTCGATGAAAAAAGTAAAATCGAACAAAACCTGATTGGCGGCTGCCAGTCGCGCGTGTGGCTCGATGCACGATACGAAAACGGGCGGGTATATTACTCCGCCGACAGCGATGCAATTATCACTAAAGGCATCGTATCGCTGCTGGTGCGCGTGCTCTCCGGACAACCGCCCAAAGACATTGTAGCGGCGGAACTGCATTTCATCGACACGGTCGGGTTGAAGGAAAACCTCTCTCCTTCCCGCGCCAACGGGCTGCTGGCAATGATAAAACAAATGAAAATATACGCCCTGATCTACGAACAGCAGCAGAAAGCGCAGGGTTAAATGTGACGATTGCCCGGCGCATCAGCTAATTCCGAATGCATAACATCAATAGACTTCCTCGGGAAATCATTTATAAGTCGGGATGCGCCTGTTGCAGCGCATCATGCATACCGCACGGAAAAGAAAGGAAAAACCGGGAAAACGGAAAAAAACACTTGAGTGATGGAAGCTATCACTTGAGTGATGGAAGCTATCACGCACCAGGAAAAGCTATCACTTGAGTGTTTTTTTCGAAAACGGACAGGAAAATAATTTATACTAAAACAGGCTTTTGTTGCAACGGCATTGATCTGGCGTATTTTTGCAACCACTAACTTCAAAGAAATAGATATGGGGGGACACCATTATCACTGAAAATGCAGCTTCCATTTTGCGTATTTGTGTCAAATCTCCCACTCAAAAATCACCATACGAAACACCCCCCCGCTACGATTTTTCATTCAAAACCCTAACGGCGCTTGAGACGCTGTCAGGGTTTTCTTTCGGGCAGGACACATTCGACCTGATAACCCCGTGTGCCGGAAAGCCCGGTCACACAACAGAACAAAATTACATGATTTATGCGAATCAGCAGTTGAAATTATGCACAGCCCCCCGAA
>JAIRYH010000048.1 GCA_031267855.1 Prevotellaceae bacterium | reverse complement strand
TTGATGTATTCTTCGGCTTTCGCATAGTCTTTCACATAGGCGTAAGCTTCCGCAACGGCTAATGGCAGCCGGATATTTTTTTTGTCCGTCTTGATAGCATCCTTGAACGATGCTTCTATTGTTTTCTGCAATTCCTTATCCGCTGCTCCTTTGCTGGAAGATTCTTCCAGCGCCAGCATCGACGCTCCGATTTGGTTGAACGGATAGGTTGCCGATGTTTCGATTCCCTGCGTAAAGTAATAGTGTGCCGAATCGGGACGGTTCAGTTTCAAATAGCTTTTGCCTAAATAGTAACAGGCTTCGGCTTTTTCTTCCGGAGAGGAAGCGGCATGGAGCTGTTTCAAAAAATAATTTTTTGAAACGCTATACATTTCCGATTCATACAGGTTAATGCCGGCAGTATTATCGGCTTTGCCGGTTAATCCTGCGCCGAGCAGGCAAACGCAACATGTTAATTTAAATAGATTCATGATTTTTATTTTTTATAATACATCTCGTATATGCACAATATTTACGGGCATGGTTGCCGGCAGCAGTCCTGCTTTCAGGATAATCCGTTGCCCCCTGGATGACGTGATAAAACTTGTCAACCCCGACGGTAAGCCGCTTCGCGGGTCGTTCAGGTTAATGTAAATATTTCGAACAAACGGGTATTGTCCCGTATGAAGATAATATTGGTAGGGCTGGTAGCTGTTTTGCCGTGTCGGCTGTGCATCCCTGCTTACCCGCATCACTTGAATACTTGTCGAAAATTCCCTGCTAACCGAATCCTGTTCTTCACTTATCCAATTAACGCCGATGATGCCCAATGCACCCGGTGTACGCGCAACGTATTCCACTACTTTTGGATTCGTCCCTGCCGCGTAGGATTGTTCCGACAATTGTTTATCCCGGCAAATAGAATCCTGCACATAGCGTACCGTACTGGAATTGGGGTGGTCATAGACCACGGATATCGTTCCTGCTTTCGATTGCGGGAACAATTCATTCCATCGCAACACCCTACCGGAAAGTATTTGTCGTAACATTTTCACGTTGACAATAGAGTCGGCATTGCTTTTATGGATAATCAATGCAATGCCGTCAGTGGCAATTTTTATGGATTGCGGAAAAAAATTCCGGCTGTGAAAAGAAGCTATTTCTTCTTCCCGCAACGGGCGTGTGCTAACCGCAAACCGAACGCTGTCTTTCAGCAGCAAATTCAGCGCATGTACTTCGTCGGTATATTTCGGGATAATGCTCGCCAGTTCGTAATGCGATTCGAATACATCAATTTCTTCTTGTATGAGGGGCGAAAGCGTTTCGTCCACCGCGATGGAAATAACTCCGCTAAACAACGTATCATCCGGGGCATTTGTTTTTTTCTCTTTGCACGCTATTAAAAGCAGACACAAGAGGAAACATCCTATTCGACTATACCACCCTTTCATGAACGACGTATTCCTTTTTACTGCAGCAACTGGAATGTTATCGGTAAAGTGAAGCGAACGTTCACGGCTTGTCCGCCCTGTTTACCCGGGATCCATTTCGGCATTTTCCCCACGATGCGCAGTGCTTCTTTGTCCAGTGAACTGTCCACGCCTCTTAATATTATTATATCGCGTACTGCTCCGTCTTTACCCACCGTAAACTGGACGGACACCCTTCCGGCAATACCCATTTCGGCAGCAGCAGCAGGATAGCGCAATTCGTTCTTTATCCATCTTTGCAGTGCCGCATACCCGCCGGGAAATTCGGGATTTTGTTCTACGGCGCCGGTCATGTAAACCTGCTCGGTGTCCACGATCAATTTATGTTCTTCCAGGTCGGCAATATCCTGTCCCGTTTCGTCGTCGTTGCCCTGTACGTCGGCTACGGAAATGGCGGTTTTTACTTCCGTCAATTCTTCCATCGTGCGCACTTCTTCATCGGGTACTTTTTCGTCTTCCACGATTTTGGTTACCGTAAATTTAATAGTACTTTTTAATGGGGGTGGTGGTGGTGCTTCAATTTTTTCTATTTTATTTTCTTCCGGCACTTCCGCAATAGTGGACAGGGTGGTTACCTCCGTCACTTTTTCTTCGCCTCCTTTAGGCGTTATCAATTTCATGACCGTCGGAAAAATCATCATCACCAGGGCAAATACGATAATTATAAAATAAGCAAGCAAGTGGCGTTTGGTAGAACTTTTGCGGATGGAATATGCGCCATACGCTTTGTTTCTTTTCTCAAAAACCAGTTCCAGCCATTCGTTTCCGGTTATATTTATGTCTTTTGCCATATTCTTATTGTTTTACTTCTGTTTCAGTCTGCGGTTCATATCCTGCACCCGTGAGGTTTTCCAGCAAGCGTAAATCGCCGGGCGTAATATCTTCAATTGAATATACCCCAATGTTGCAGATGTGCATTTCATCCAATGCGTCTATCATGTTTTTGTAGTTTGCAAAATCCGACGCTTTAATGGAAACCCTCGGCGCGTCTTTATTTTTCTTCACTTCGGTTATCAGTTTTTTATAGGTAGAATCTGCAATTTCCAGGTTTTCCTTCTGTCTTTTCAAATCTTTTATTTGCTGTACCACCGTGTTGTTGCGTCCCAGCAACAGCGTCCGGACACTGTTCTCATCGCCCGAAAAATTAGCTTCCTTTAATTTGTCGGGGTTTTCATAGTCTGCATCCGTGAGCCGTCCCGTGTAATAATATACTTTGTCGTTTTTTCCCAATAGAATCGTTACGGCGTTAGACTCTTTGACCAGGGTCATGTCATCGTCGATGACGTCTTTTCGCGGCATGGCGATTTCCATGGTTTGCGGCTTGCTCATGCTTGTACAAAGCATGAAAAAGGTAATAAGCAACATGTTCATATCCACCATCGGCGTGAAATCTACGCGGACATTGAATTTTTTCTGTTTGCCCCTTTTACCGCTATCGCTTTTTTCTTGAATTTCTGCCATAATCTTTCAATGCTTTTATATTTCAGGCATGTCTTTCAGGGAAGTAATCAGATTATACCGATTCTCCCGTAAGTCCTGAAGGGTGTTCATTATATCTCGTATCATAGGGTAGGGGGTTGCATGGTCGGCTTTGATGGCAATGCTCAAATCTTTGTTGACTATTTTGGAGTTGCGCATCCATTCCTTGAATTCATTATTCAGGCTGTCGCATGGAATCCCATAGCTCATAATTATCCTGTCCTGCTCGTCGGTTGGTAGAGCAAGAAATTCTTTCATGCCGCGGATAGGCACGCCAAAAGAGGGAAGCAAACTGAATTTTTTCAATTCTTCATCGGTAAATTCAATTTTATAATATTCGCCCATCTTTTGCAGTACATCCCACCGGTCGGGCTGTTTGTCTAACGACATAAATACTTTCCCGTTCGGTTCTATCAATACCGATACGATGTTGGTTTCAGGTATTTTGATCTCTGATACGGATTGCGGCGGGTTTACCTGCACCGGCTCTTTCTGTACAAACGTAGAGGTCAACATAAAGAAAGTCAACAATAGTACTGTCACGTCGCTCATGGCAGTCATATCAATAAAGGTAGATTTCTTTTTTATTTTATTACTCATCGCGCTGTTTGTTTAATTGTTTAAATCGTGTAATTGTTTAACCGTATAGGGCTTACCCGTTGTACTGTCCGTACAACTTTCCACCCGTTCAACGATGCTGCAAGGAACCGTTCAACAATTATTTATCGCCGGAGAATGTTTGTATCAGGTACGCGCCGATTTCGTCAATGCTGTGAGTAATACCGTCGATTTTTGTGGTGAAGAAGTTATAGGATATTACGGCGCATGCACCTGTTGCAATACCGAATGCCGTATTTACCAAGGCTTCCGAAATACCGGTTGACAGTGCGATAGAGTCGGTTCCGCCCGCGCCTGCCAGAGCGGCAAATGACCGGATCATCCCGATAACCGTTCCGAGCAGTCCCATCAAGGTACCTAATGTCGTAATGGTGGCAACAACCGGCAGGTTTTGTTCCATCGACGGAAGTTCCAGCATGGTGGCTTCTTCCAAGTCTTTGCGGAGCGCTAATTGACGTTCTTCTTTTGTTAATTGTGCATTGGCGCTAACTTCGGAATAGGTTCTCAACGAACTTTTCACTACGTTGGCAACGCTGCCTTTTTGCGTATCACACAATACATGGGCTTGTTCCACATCATTATGATCCAGGGCGGCTTTTACAGCCACTACAAATTTCTGCAAACTTTTTTTACCTTTTGCCTTGCTCAATGCTATGGCGCGCTCTACGCTTAATGCCAATACGGTGAGCAATAATGTCTGGATTACGGGTACAATAACGCCACCTTTATAAATTGTGCCCAACAGATTTCC
Source organism: Prevotellaceae bacterium (assembly GCA_031267855.1). The sequence goes on along the minus strand of JAIRYH010000048.1, from coordinate 3,766 downwards.
GGGGAGCGGGTGGTTATTAGGGTCATTATTTTGAAAGTTGGCAGGATTACCGTACACATACTGATAAATAATGTACGCTAACCCAAAACATAAAATGATGATGGGAAAAGCTGAAATACCAATTCCTTTCTTTCCGGTTTTGTTCTTAGATTTTTTCATAATGATAATTTTAAAATTTGATTTTTTTATTTTGTTAATTGTTTAATTTATCACTTGATATTGTTACTTAAAATGAGTTGTCTTAGTAAAAATTGACGTCAAAGTTAGGGATTTTTTTTGTAACGCCAAAAACAATTACAAATAATTTCTTTTTATGAATTAAAAGTGCTTGTTTTTAGGCTGATATATTGATATTGGGTTTTATATATTTTTTGTTGCAGGAGTAATTTATTGCCTTTGCCGCATTTTATTTTGACATGTTTTCCGCATTGATTAACTCATCAATAATATTGACAAATTCCGAGAAAATTTCCGGACGTGTGTACAGGGTGTTTAGCTTTTTATCGTCGTTCGGAAAGCTGCGGTTAGAAAGGAAAATCACAATCAGTTCGCGTTGAGGGTCTGTCCAGCAAAGATTGCCGGTGTAGCCGGAATGTCCGTAACTTTCGAGCGACCATTTATCGCCGATGGGGCTGGGTTTTCCTTTGCGGGGTTCGGGTTTGTCGAAGCCAAGCCCGCGCCGGTTGCCTTTGTTGCAGGCATAACAGCCGGTGAAAAGCCTGACAAGGCTGTCGCCGAAATAGCGTTCGCCGCCATACGCGCCGCCGTTGAGATAGAGTTGCAGTAATTTTGCCAAATCGTTGGCATTGCCGAATACGCCGGCATGCCCCGACACGCCGCCCAGCAACGCCGCAGTGGGGTCATGGACGGTTCCCTGCAGGCGTTGCATCCGGAATACGGTATCTGTTTCAGTTGGCGGGATACGTTTCTTTTCGATGCGGCGCAACGGCAAAAAGCCTGTATTGTACATGCCCAAACGGTGGAAAAAAAGGCTGTCGGCTAACCGGTCGAGCGTTTTTCCGGTGATGTTCTCGACAGCCTGCTGCAGGTATATAAAGCCCCAGTCGCTGTAACGGTAGGTGTGGTGGAGCAGGGGAGAAGCATTGATTTGCTTCCGTATGAATTTTGCCACTTCCTGTGATGCATACAAACTGTCGGCTACCTGCAACGGATACAAGCCGGAGCTGACAGGTGAAAAATAGAAAGCGTCTAACGGGCGGCTTGTTTCCGGTTCGGGGAAAAAGGATAATTGGAATGGTAAAAATGCTTGTAACCCGGAGTTGTGCGTGAGCAATTCCGCTATTTTTAAATTACTTTTATTGGTGTTTTCCAGATCGGGAATATACTCATGCAAAGGCGCGTCTAATTTCATGCGTTCCTGTTCCGTGAGGTGCATAATCACCGGTAAGGAGGCGCTGATTTTTGTAATCGACGCCCAGTCATACACGTCATCCGGGGTCGCAGGGACGGGGAGGCTGTCGTAGGCGTGTGTGCCGAACGATTGCCGGTAAAAAACATTGCCCCTGTAAACAGCCATGACTTGCGCTCCCGGCGTGGCATGCAGCCGGACGGCTTTCGCCACGATTGTGTCAATGACCGCCAGCCGTGCGCCCGGAATACCGATTTCTTCAGGCATGACATAGTGTAGTCGCGTAGTTTCTTGCTGTTTTATGCCGCTCCCAAATGTCCACAAACTGTCTATGGAAACCGGCAGACTTCCCTGCGCCGCAACGCCTCCGAACAATAGTTGTGCAGACCGTTCCTGGCTGTATTGCGAATTGTTGTACGATACAATCAGTGCGGCTAAATGGCGGTAATCTTTAAATTTCTTTATTCCGTAAGGCGATCCGAAGAAGTCGAGAATAACTTTTTTTTCGGTTGCAAGCCCGGTGATGAACTGTGCTGTCAGGCTGTCTACGCCGAAATTGAACTGCGCCCGCGCGTCGGTATGGTGGTATCCGGCGATGATCAGGTTATAGGGCGCCAGTTGTTGCCGCAGTGCAAGCAACGTATCCGCGCCGGCGGCAGGATGGATGGAAAAAGTGTCGATGGCGGCATAGCAGGCTAATTGCTGCTGAAAAAAATGCCCGTCATTTTGTCCTATTTTCAAGTAGGCGATATGGAGGGTATCCAGACGGCGCAGGGGAAGCAAACTGTCCCGGTTACTGAGTAGCGTCAAGGCTTTTTCGGTCAACCGGTAGCGCAGGGCTTTATCGGCGGGGGTATTTAAGTCGGCCGCCAGTCCTGTTTCATTGATCGGGCAATAATTGCTCAAGCCCGCCCGGTATTTTGCCGCCAGCATTTTCCGGCATTTGGCATTGATCTGGTGTTCGGATATTTTTTCTTCTTTTATCGCTTGTTCTATTGCATTAATCGAGAGGGAAACATTGTCCGGCATCAGCAGGATGTCGTTGCCTGCCAGCAGCGCCGAGAGGGCGATGGAGTCTTTCTGCATGGCAGCGGTTATGGCTTTCATGTTGAGGGCGTCGGTAATGATGAGCCCGTTGAATTCCAGTTTGTCTTTCAGTAAATGCGCCACGATGCCGGGCGACAGGGTGGACGGGCGTTTTACCGTATCGTAGGCGGGTACTTGCAGGTGCGCGACCATCACCGCATCTGCGCCGCTTTTCATCAGTACCTTGAACGGGTAGAGCTCCAGCGAATCCAGCCGTTGCGGCGAATGATTGAGAGATGGCAGCTGTTCGTGCGAATCTTGATGCGTATCGCCGTGTCCGGGAAAATGCTTAAGGCATGCCAGCACGCCCTGGCTTTGCAAGCCGTACATGTAGGCTCTGCTTTTATTCACGACATTGTACTGATTCTCCCCGAACGAGCGGATGTTGATGACCGGATTGTCGGGATTGTTGTTGACATCAACCACCGGCGCAAAGTTGAGGTGTATGCCCATGCGCCTGCATTGACCGGCAATGGCCTCGCCCATGGATTCAATCAGGTTGTTGTCGGAGAGCGCGCCCAGCATCATTTGGCGCGGAAAGCCCGGAACGCTGTCGGTACGCATGGCGACACCCCATTCGGCGTCCATTGCCACCAGCAGCGGGAGGCGGCTGTGGCGTTGCAGCCGGTTAATATTTTCCGCATAACAGTGCAGCTGCGCTTTCATTACAATCACGCCGCCGATTTGCTCTGCGTCAATCAGTGCGGCGACTTTGCCGGTATTATTTTTTTTCCCCGCAACGGTTTCCACCGGCACAATAAAAAGCTGCGCAATGCGCTGCCGCAACGAGAGGGTATTCATGACGGAATCAATCCAGCGCTCTTCCGGGCTGTGTTCCCCTGGCTCTTGCTCCCGGAAGAGCGTATGGGCCGTGGTTACGGCCGGCAGCAGCAGGCAGGCAATAATAAAAATTCCGCGTTTCTTCATAAATGTGAAAAAGAATGCAAAGATAGTATTTTGCTCAATATTGAACGGGGAAGCATCGCCGCTCGTCAAATCTTTAAGTTAAAGGGATTGTACAAACCGGATTTCCTTGAAGGCAAAAGCGTTTGTTTTGCCGGATTCGTCCTGCAGGAGGAGCTGTCCGTTGCGTTGCACAGCCGTGATGCGGGCACGGAAGCGCCGCCTGCCTGTTTCAAACAGGTGCCATTCGTTCAGCCGGTAAAGACGCCTCCGGTAGTCGTCGTCGATGCATTGGATGCCGCCCTGCTGCAGGAGTGCATAGCGGCGCAGGATCGCCGCTACCAGCTCCGGCAGGGCGGTTTCGACGGCGACGGCGCAACCGCTTTCCAGTACCATTGACGTGGGGTT
>JAIRYH010000019.1 GCA_031267855.1 Prevotellaceae bacterium | reverse complement strand
TTATTATCAGGCGCGGCGTCCCAGGTTACCTTAAAGGTCACCTTTTTGCCGGCATAGTCCGTCGCAAGCGGCGTGACGGTCACCTTGGCGCTTGCCGTGATGCCCGCAAGCAGGGCGAGAAAGAAAAGAATTGTTTTCATATTGTTTTTTATTTAAAGTTTAATGCCAATGATTGCAGAAACATTATTCCTGCAATTCATCTCTTCAACCTTTACTGTGATTTGCTCCTTATTCCATAAAAAACCAAGAGTGGAAGGGAAAGTTATATTTAATACTACTAGAGGTTCTGGAAGACCCACATCATAAAATAAGTATAACAACCTGTAGCCACTCTTGGCAGGGTTGCTTTTACTTGTATTCAATGATGTTGAAATTTTCCAGATTTCTAATAGTTCGTAGAATAAAAGTTAAAGCGATATATTTTTAATATCTATAGTCAGTACGTCAAGGAGCACATAATAACGGCGCAAATATAGAACAATATTTTTTATTTGCAAACTTTATTTTTCCACGTTCTTCCGCTTTCCCGTCACGGATCGTGCACGGCTCGGCTATAAAAATGCCTTGAGCTGTTCGAGCCGCCGGATTTCGAATGTCGGCTTTCTGCGGCGGGGGTTGCCGCGGGGGTTGTAGTAGACCTGGTCAATGCCGTATCTTTTTGCGCCCTCCACGTCGTTCTTCCAGTTGTCGCCAATCATGAGCGCGTTTTTTTTGGCGCAGTGGAAGGCGGTGAGGGCTGCATGGAAAATGCCGGCATGGGGTTTCGGGCAGCCTGTTTCCTCGGAAATAAAAATCCGCTGGAAGTATTTGTCCAGCCCGCAGGCCGCGATTTTGACATGCTGCACTTCGGCAAATCCGTTGGTGATGATGGCCATGTCGTACTTCGGCCACAGGCAGTCCAGCGTGCCGAGGGTGTCGGGGAAGAGCGCGGTTTTTTTCGGGCACAGGGCAATGTAGCGCTCGCCGCAATGCCTGGCCTGTTCATGGTCGTTGATGCCGAAGGCCTGCAATGCAAAGTGAAACCGGAGCGTGCGCAGGTCTTCCTTGTTCAGGCTGCCCGCTTCGTATTCCGTCCATAACCGCTGGTTGTGTATTTCGTAGCAGTCGTAAAATGCATCGAAATCCGCTATCTGCCGCATCAGATGCTGTTCCGTCAAAACGTCGCGAATGGCTTCGCGGGCATTGGTCTCAAAGTCCCACAGCGTGTTGTCGAGGTCAAAAAGCAGCAGTTTGTATTTTTGTTTTTCAAAAAACATGAAAAGGTGAAAGGTGAAAAGTGAAAGGTGAAAGGTGAAAAGTGAAAGGTGAAAGGTGAAAGGGTGAAGGGGTGAAGGGGTGAAGGGCGCCGTGTTTCAGGCTTTACGGTTTACCGGCAATAGGCTTCAATCATTTTTATGATGGCGCGGTGGCAGACCGGGCAAAAGCCTTTGGTCGTATTGCTTTTCATGCGGCAGTCCTGCGCCGGGCGGAAAACGCCCTTTTCGATATAGCCGCCGCCTTCAAAAACGCCTGTTGTGCCGGCAAACGCCGCCGTGCCGGGCGTTGGAACGGGCGTGTCTTTTTCCACCAGGTCGCTCCATTTTTTATCGAAGTCGACCAGCGTGGTCAAATTCGGCTCCCACGGTTCGGTGCTGAAGTCGTAGAAATCGCGGTAGGCGACTTCGGAAGTGTAGTATTCGTCGGCAAGTCCGGCAAAGGCATGTCCGAATTCATGGGGAAAGACGTCTTTCGCCAGCGGGTGGTCGGACATGCTCAGTCCGTAGAAATTATAGATGCCGCCGCCGCCGTACCTGTCGGTATTTACCAGCACGTAGAGGATGTCGTAGGGGGTATTCCATGCCAGCTCGCAGAGCCGCGTGTGGTCGGGGGCGGTCAGGTAGCGGTCGATGCCGAAGGTGTAGAATCCGGCGTCGGCAGCCGTGTTTTTCCATATTCCCAGGTGGGGGACGTCGGGGCCGGATTCTTCCGAAACGGCTTCTACGGCCCAGATGTTAAAATCGTCGCGGTGCGCGGCGAAGGGTTCAACGGCAAACAGGTATTCCGTGAAGCGGGCGGCGTCGGTGCGGAATTTTTCCATTTCGCCGGCCGTGTATCCTTCGGCAAGGAGCGCCACGTCTACTTTTTTCGACGGGTGACCGTGGTAGCGCAGGGCGGTCACGGCAGCGGCGGCAGGCGTATCCTGCTTGATTTGCGGGTCGGACGGGCGGACGGTTGCGGCGAACAGCCGGCGCCATCCGTTTGTTTTCTTCACGCGTTCGTCTATTTCGAGGCGTACTTCATGCTTCGGCATGGGCAGCAGCAGCGAGAAGGGGTGCGCCCGCGAGAGGTCTTTTGCTTCTTCTGTTGTGCGCCATTCGTAGAACAGCGAGCTGAAGCCGCGTGAAAAAAGGAGGCGGTTGTCCTGCGAGAAGACCCGGTAGCGGTATTCGCCGTAGTCGAACGGGTCTGTCAGGTTTGTTTGCGAGCCGCCCCACTGCGGTTCTTTTTGGAACCCGGCGAGGTAGACGGACTGCTGCGCGGCGTTGCCGGCGAGGATCAGGTTTATGCGCAGGCGCGTGGTGTCAAAGTCGGTGTGAAACGATTGCGCCGGCAGGTTTTGCGAAAGCAGGCACAGCAGGATAATTAAATTTTGTTTCATGTTTTTTAAGATTTAATGCGGGGTTGCGGTTTGTCCGGCCTCCGGAATGCCGTTTCCGGCAGGGCTTATTTCGGCGCCATTCTGTAAAGCAGGGCGGCGACAATGGCATATAAAACATTCGGTACCCACAGGGCTACGGCGGGCGACAGGGTATCGGAGTGTACGAACATTTCGCTGAAGCGCAGGAAGAGGATATACGAAAAACTTAGTGCCAGCCCGATGCCGATTTTCAGCCCGATGCCGCCGCGTACCTTGCGCGACGACAGCGATACGCCGATCAGGGTAAGTATGAATGCGGAGAACGGCACGGCGATGCGGGTGTTTTTTTGTATCAGCGAATATTTTACGCTCTTGTCGCCGCGCTGTTTCAGGAGCGCGATGTAGTCGTTCAGTTCCGTATGGTTCATTGATTCGGAAAAGTGCTTGCGGCGTTTCAGGTCGGCGGCGTCCAGCCTGACGGTCATCTCCAGGTTGTCGCCGCGTTCCATGGTTTCGCCCTGTTCCAGCAGCGTACGTTTCACGTATTTTGAGAGGTTCCATGTCTGCTTCCGGTCGTCCCACCGGGCATTGTCGGCAGTAATTTTCGATACCATTTTATTGCCCGCAATTTTTTCGATGGAAAACTGCTGCGCGGTGTTGTTCCACGTCGTAAATGACTCCATGTACACAAACGTGCCGGTATCTACCTGGAAGTGCATATTCCTGTTTGAATTGTAAAACGGCGATTCGACATATTGCTCCTCAAACGCCAGCCGCCTTGCCGTTGCCGGCGGGATGATAAACAGGTTCAGCACCAGGCTGATGGCACAGATAAAAGCGGCGGAAACAAAATACGGGTACATCAGCCGCCGGAAGCTCATGCCCGACGAAAGGATGGCGATGATTTCGCTGTGCGACGCCATTTTTGAAGTAAACAGGATGACGGTGATAAACACAAACAGCGAACTGAACATGTTGACGATATACGGGATGAAATTAATGTAGTAGTCGAAAACAATAGCCCGCAGCGGCGCGTCTTTTTCCACGAAATTCTGTATCTTTTCGCTGACGTCGAAAATAATAATCACCACCGCAATCAGCGCCAGCGACAGTAAGTAGGCGCCTATGAATTTCCGGATAATATAACGGTCAAGAATACGCAGTTTAAACATTTTTTCCTTAGCATTTGGGGCATTGCCGGTTTTGCCCGGCAAAGGTACGAATTTTTATGGATTGTGAATGACGGGGCATGGAGCTGAGAGTTGAGAGTTGAGAGTTGAAAGTTGCGCGAAGCGCGTCATGGCGCCAGCCAACTTTCAACTTTCAACTTTCAACTCTCAACTAAAAGTGTCTTTTTGTCATTTTTTGCCGTCCGGGACTGTCTTTTTGTCTTTCAAATGCCTTTTGTAAGCTTACAATTTCGTCCCGCAGGTTAAAAGTGCCTTTTGTAAGCTTACAATTTCGATCCGCAGGGAGATCGGAAGAGCACACGTCTGAACTCCAGTCAC
>JAIRYH010000152.1 GCA_031267855.1 Prevotellaceae bacterium | reverse complement strand
TCCATGCTTCCGGCGGTGGCCGACGCAGCGCCGATAACGGCCTGTGCAAACGTGCCCGGCGACACGCCGGCAACCGGGCACAAATCCACCCACACCCATACCTTATTATTATAGGGCGTAGCATCCCAGGTTACCTTGAACGTTACCTTTTTGCCCGCATAGTCCGTCGCAAGCGGCGTGACGGTAACCTTTGCGCTTGCCGCCGTGCCCGCAAGCAGGGCGAGAAAGAAAAGAATGGATTTCATAAAAATATATTTTTAAAAGTTGTTTTCTAAAAAACCATCATGCCGCAGAACGTAATTTTAAAACCGTGCAACGAATCACTTTGACGGCGGCACACTGGCTGATTATTTTTTCCCCACAGATTTTCACAGATTAAATCAGATTTCACAGGTTTCTGTGCAATCTGTAAAAATCTGTGTCCATCTGTGGGCTGTTTTTGCAGCTGTCGGGGCTGTTTTCAAACACAAACACTCATGACAAAACAACCCCCTGCTGCGATTTTTATTCACTGCCAATGATTGCAGAAACATTATTTCTGCAATTCATCTCTTCAACCTTTACCGTGATTTGCTCCTTATTCCATAAAAAAACCAAGAATGAAAATGGGGGTTATACTTATTAGTTTCTGAGGTTCTGGAAGACCCGATCTGTAAATAAGTACAACAACCCATCTCCACTCTTGGCAGGGTTGCTCTTACTTATTATTCATACAGATCAGAAATTTTCCAGATTTCAGAAACTCGACGGAATAAAAGTTAAAGCGATATTTTATATATCAAAAGTAAATACGTCAAGGAGCACATAATAACGGCCCAAATATAGAACAATATTTTTTATCTGCAAATCTTTGTTCAAAATTTTGTTTCGATACGTTCCGCGCGGCGCACCGTCAGTGCTTCTTGTTCCGCCTGTAGCCCGCGCGGGGAAGTGGTTATGCTGTTATTTCTACTAAGGTTGTCTTAGGGAAATAAGGTGTTTAATGGCAGCGAGCAAATTGCTTGCCGGAACGCCTGTCGATGCGGCGTGCAGCGCCCGGAAAAACCTTATTTTCTTTAATAAACCTTAGTAGAGCCGCCGGGTAATCCCTATAAATATAAACCTTATTACACCTTATGCCGTTTTAAAAACGTTTTCCATTCCGCGCAGGGTGGTGCTGTTGCTGTCCCTTCCCGACAAGCGCACCCCCGGGCAGGGGCGGGTTTCAAATCCGCCCCTACATTCGCAATATTCCCGGGAATAAAACCTTCCTGCTCGGGAATAAAACCTTCCTGCCCGGGAATAAAACCTTCCTGCCCGGGAATAAAACCTTCCCGCTCGGGAATAAAACCTTCTTTATGAAGGAGGCATGTGTCGTCAAAGAGAAATTAGAAATGAATTATGACCCGGCCGGGCCTTTCGCCTTGCTATGGCTTTATTGAAATTATCAGTCAAAACAGGCATTGATATATAGGAAAATAGGCAGGGAGGGGATGAATTTGTGTATGAAATGAGAAAAAAAGAGGAATATTTATACCATGTAAAAGAAATATACAGAAGCGCTTTTAGGCGCATATCCGAGGGATGAAAGAGGGAAAGAAAAAAATATTTAAAAAAAATGCGAAAAATTATTATATTGAATAATAGTCTTCTATTATTTTTTTAATAATTATTGCGAAAGTTTTTATTGTTATATCAATTGCATTTTTTACATTTGCAAGCCCGTTTCAATAAAAATTTGACTGATAATATCAAATAAAGCGGTAAAAAGGTGAACGGGCAGAAAGTTAGAAGAATGAAGGAATGAAGGAATGAAAGGGCAGGAGGTTTGGCGGATGCCATGATGCGCCTGCCGCAATTCATAACTCATATATTACCAATCAATTTTTATTTACCAATTTAATTATTCTATGAACTTAAACAACCTCAAAAAATCAAAAGTCAGGCTTATTCAACGAGTTTGTCTTGCGGCAGGCGCGTGCCTGCTGTTGATGTGGTGCATTACGCCTGTTCATGCACAGCAGCAAAGCAAAACCATAACCGGAACGGTTACGGATAAAAAGGGAGAACCGCTGGCAGGCGTTACGGTTTCCCTGCAGGGAACCGCGGTGGTGTCCCTGACGGATGGAGACGGACGGTATTCCATCCCGGTACAGCGCGATAATCAGGAATTGCGGTTTAGCTATGTCGGCTACAGGCCGGTAACGGTGGCTACGGCGCAAAGCGTTGTGCGCGTAACCCTGGAGGAGGAAGCCCTGCTGATCGACGAAGTGGTGGTTACCGCTTTGGGCATCAAAAGAGCCAATAAAGCGATCGGCTATGCGATGCAGGAAGTCAAAGGCGAAGATATCGCCGCCGGGCGCGAAATGAACGCGATTACCGCATTGTCGGGAAAAGTTGCCGGCGTGGATATTTCTACAACAAGCGCCGGGCCTTCGGGCTCCACGCGCGTAATCATTCGCGGAAATTCCCAGCTGTCGGGCTCCAACCTGCCGCTTTATGTGATTGACGGCGTCCCGATGGATAATACGCAATTGGGCGCGGCGGGGCAATGGGGCGGCTATGATTTCGGAGACGGGCTTTCCGCCGTCAGTTCCGACGACATTGAGTCGATTTCCATACTGAAGGGGGCTTCGGCTTCGGCGCTGTACGGCTCGCGGGCGTCCAACGGCGTGGTGCTTATTACCACCAAATCGGCAAAGCAGGGGAGCGGACTGGGCATTGAAGTATCGCTGAATGTAAATGCCGTAAGCCTGAATACGGCTTTTGACGATTACCAGCGCGTGTACGGACAGGGCCGCGACGGACAGTTAATCATGGATGTGACCGACGCGCGCGGTTCTACCCAGTCGGCCTGGGGCGCCAGGCTCGACCCGAATCTGTCGATACCGGTGTACAACGGTCAAACCAAGCCTTATTCAAATGTAAATAATAACATTCTGTCGTTTTTCAGGACAGGATTTACTACCACCAACAGCGTGGCGGTGTCAAAAAACAGTGAAGCGGTCGATTTCCGGTTTTCGGTTTCGGATATGCGCAATACCGATATTGTTCCCCAGTCGGACATGTCGCGTACGTCGTTCATGTTTAAGGGAGGCGCGCGGCTCAGCGACAAAATCCGCATCGAAGCGCGCGGCAACTATACGCACGAATATGTGAACAACCGTCCCGCCCTGTCCGACAGCCCCAATAATATCGGCAATGCGCTTATCGGCATTGCGCCCAGCTTCGACCAAAGCTGGCTGTCGGAAAATTATAAGGACGAATTCGGCTATTATAATCAATGGAACGGCAATGATTACAGAATTAATCCTTACTGGTCGCTCAACGAGATGACCAACGTTTCCACCAAGAAAAGGGTTATGGCGCATGTACAGCTTAATTATGATTTCCTGCCTCATTTAACGCTCCAGGTCAAAGCCGGCACGGATTTTTATAATTTTAAAGTTTCCGAATTTGTATCCATGTCCACCCCCCTGCGTATGGGCGGCGAAATGACGGAACGCCTTGTGTCGGTATTTGAAAACAATTACGAAGCCATCCTGAGGTTTGAGAAAACATTTGCCGGCATATTCAATGTCTCGGCATTTGCCGGAGGGAATATCATGCGATATGAATCGGACATGCTTACCAGCATAGGGCGCGACCAGGTCATACCGGGCATCGAATCGATTACCAATTACGGCATCAACGAACGCGACGCCGGTTTATACCGCAAGCAGATCAATTCGCTGTACGGGGCGGTCAACCTTGCCTACAATGATTTCGCTTTCGTGGACGTTACCCTGCGTAACGACTGGTCGTCGACATTATCCAGGGAAAACCGCTCGTACCTGTATCCGTCGGTATCGGGCAGTTTCGTATTCTCCAATTTCTTCGGCATCGAGAACGACACGTTCTCGTTTGGTAAATTCCGCGCCTCGTGGGCAAAAGTGGGCGGCGACACCGACGCATACCAGCTGGACCTGACCTACGGACTGCGTTCCTTTACGTTTCAGGGAAATTCGCTTGGCGAAATCAGTTCCACCACCATTCCCTTATCCGGCTTGAAACCCACTTCTACCTATTCGTATGAATTTGGCTTTGACCTTCGCTTTTTCCGGAACAGGCTGGCGCTGGATGTCGGCTATTACAACCAGTCAACCAAAGACCAAATCCTGAGCCTGCCTATTACCGGCACCACCGGCTACACGGCGGCGATGGTGAATGCAGGGGAAATATCAAATTACGGGATAGAAGTGTCGCTGACGGCAACGCCTGTGAAAACAGGGGATTTTGAATGGAATTCCACCGTCAATTTTGCGCGGAACGTAAATAAGGTTAACAGCCTGCATCCGCAGGTAAAAAATTATGAACTGGCGCAGGCCCGCTGGGCGCAGGCGGCAATATACGCTTCGGAAGGCGAAGCCTACGGCGCAATTGTAGGCAGAAAGTTTGCCCGCGACCCGGATGGCAACGTCATTTTCAGGAACGGTTTGCCGACCTATACGGACGACCTGCACGTGCTGGGCAACGGCAATCACGATTTTACATTAGGTTTTAACAATCGCATTTCATACAAAGGCCTTTCACTGGGCGTTCTCTTTGACATGAAATGGGGCGCGGATCTTTATTCCATGTCGGCGCTGTTTTCGCATCTTAACGGAACCTCGGAAGAAACGCTGGAAGGACGCCAGGAATGGTATGCATCGGAAGAACTGCGCCGGTCGCAAAATATTCTTTCGCCCGACTGGACGCCCACAGGCGGCTACGTCGGTAAGGGCGTAAAAAATACGGGAACCGACAGTGCGCCCAATTATGTGCCCAACGATGTTCCCGTCAATCCCCAATCGTATTGGATGAGTATATATGAAAATACGCCGGAGCCTTATATTTATGACGCATCCTATATCAAACTGCGGGAGCTGACACTGACCTATCAAATTCCGGACAACCTGCTGAAAAAAGTGGCGATCAAAGATGTTTCCGTGTCTTTCTTCGCACGCAATTTGTGGGTTCTTTATTCAAACCTTAAAAATATTGACCCCGAATCCAATTATAACAACGGCAACGGACAGGGCTTTGAATACGGCTCGCTGCCTTCGCGGAGAACGTATGGTTTCGGTTTAAACTTTAAATTTTAATGACTATGAAAATAAAAATATACATATTACTTTGCTTGATGGGAGCCGCTTTTATTAACTGTTCGAATTTCGACGAACTCAATAAAAATCCCAACAGGAGCAGCGATTTGGATCCCAATTTGCAAATCGCCACCGTGCAGATGCGCCCGTCCGAAAATCATCAGGAATGGCACAGATACATGTGCTATCCGGCCGGGTTTATGAGCCAGTGGTGCGGCGACTGGGCAACCGTGAATTACGGCGGACACTGCACCAAATCTACCGCTTTTGCGGAACAGCTGTGGATGGCGTATTATCCCTATATCATCCGCGATGCGGTGGACGTCGTGCAGCGCACGAAAGACGATCCCGCCTATGCAAACATAAACGCCGTGGCGCGTATCCTTAAAGTGGAAAACTTCTTGAAACTTACGGATTATTATGGGGATGTTCCCTACTTTAATGCCGGGATGGGGTATTATACCGGCGATTATAATGCGGCATACGACCGGCAGGAAGACATTTACAGCGATTTTTTCAAAGAACTTTCCGAAGCCGCCGCCGCATTGACGGCAAGCGGCGACTTGCTGACGCACGATTTATACTACGGCGGCGATATCGAAAAATGGCGGAAATTTGCCCATTCCCTGCACCTGCGCATTGCCATGCGATTAGTGAAAGTAAATCCCGAAAAAGCCCGCACCGAAGCGGAAAAGGCAATTGCCGCCGGCGTGCTTGCTTCCAATGCCGACATCTGCTTTGTACAGCATGAGAATTACCAGAACCCGGGAGAAGGAGTAGGACCCGGCAACGGACTGGCCACGCGCCTGTCGAACCAGGGCGACGCCATAAACAACGCCTTCCGCCTGTCTACCGAGCTGATTTCGGCAATGGAAAACCGCAATGACCCCCGTATTTTATACTATGGCGGCGTTTATTACAATAACGGCGAAGCTACTGAAATCACACAGGAAGTAAAAGCCTTCTTGAACTGCAATTATCAATACCTCACGTTCCCGGCACAAAATTTTTCGTATGACGACTGGCGCCCGGCGATAGATATTGTCGTGAACGGGCAAACGCTGAATGTGCCCCATTCGTTCCAGCGCTTGCAGCCGTCCAAGCTCATTACCCGCTTTGGCGCGCCCTTTGTGCACATGACTTATGCGGAAGTAGAATTTTTGCTTGCCGAAGCAGCGCATCGCGGATGGAATGTCGGCGGCGGCTCGGCGCCGGAGCATTTTGAAAAAGGACTGGAAGCCGCTGTGCGCCAATGGTCGTTATTTGGCGTTACCAATTTTAATGAAGCGGCCATTACCGGCTTTATCAATTTCAATAAAAACAACTTTGCAGGTAACGAATTGACGGAAATCAACACGCAACTGTGGATTTTACATTTTATGGATCCCCTGGAAACCTGGTCTAACTGGCGGCGCACCGGCATTCCGGAACTGAATTTTATTGTCTGGCCCGACAACGCTTCCGACGGAAAAAGACCGCGGCGCATGGAATATCCCCTCGAAGAGCAAACGAAAAATGAAGCAAATTACCGGGATGTGCTCACCCGCATGGGCGGAACCGATAACTGGACAAACCGCGTCTGGTGGGACAAAGAATCGAATGAATCACTTTAAAAACAATAAATATGAAAACAATAAATAAAATATTTTTCAGCAGTTTATTACTACTGTTCCTGGGTATCTCCTGCACCGGCGACGACGCCGGCAATCCGGCATTCGGCGACAGCGACGTGCCTTCCATTTATATCCAGTGGGCAGAAAATATGTCGTTCAATGTAGGCGATGTGATACGCTTAAGCCCGCAAATATCTCCTTCGGACGGCGTGACCTGCAAATGGATTTTCAATGACCAGGTAGTGTCTACCAGCAAGGACCTGGAATATACCGTAACCGAATTCGGCAGCTTTGCCCTGAAGCTGGAAATTGAAAGAAACGGCATTAAAAATTCCCGCATCACAAGTGTGCTGGTCGTAAAACCGTTTGTGCCGAAACAATACACCAGGAAATCCATTGCATACATCACCGTTGACGGCTCCGTGGCGGACGTACCGTGGGATAACATTACGCACCTGATCGTTTCGTCGGCAATAGTTGGCGCCGACGGCGCGCCCGATATGACCTTCGGCGGCCGCACCACGCTTGATATTCCCACGCTGATCGCCACCGCCCACAACTACGGCGTATTTGTGCTGCTTGAATTTTCGGGCTCGATGACTTATTTGAATGCCATGCACGCTTACGGAAGCTTTACATTTTACGATGCAGCCGTCGCCAGCCGCGATG
>JAIRYH010000097.1 GCA_031267855.1 Prevotellaceae bacterium | reverse complement strand
TTTACATTTGATACTTGAATCTACCCGGATCTTCGATAAGCATATAATTTTGTATCTTCGTTTAAGAATAATTACCTTTGTAGCCTTTTTCAATAAAAATATTGTAATGAAAGAAAAATCAGATCCCGATTATCTATTTGAAGTCAGCTGGGAAGTATGCAACAAGGTGGGCGGCATCTATACCGTCATTTCGACCAAAGCCCTCAACATGGGCAAAGATTTAAAGAATAATCATATCTTAATCGGTCCCGACGTATGGCGCGATACGGAAAGCAATCCCGATTTTATTGAAGACGCGCGGTTACTGAAATCGTGGCGGGCAAAAGCGGCGCAGGAAGGTTTGCGTATCCGCGTCGGGCGATGGAACATTGCCGGGCAGCCGGTGGCGGTGCTGGTTGATTTTACTTCGTTTTTCGAAAGTAAGGATAAGATTTTTGCAAGGTTTTGGGAGACCTACAAACTCGATTCTATCAGCGGACAGTGGGATTATGCGGAGCCGGCGCTTTTTGGCTATGCCGCCGGAAAAGTCATTGAGAGCTATGCCAATTTCCATCTCTCGCCGCGTCACCGTGCGGTAGCGCAGTTCCACGAATGGATGACCGGTACCGGATTATTATACCTGCGTTCGGCGGCGCCGCAAATCGGGTGTATTTTTACTACGCATGCCACCGTGCTGGGACGTTGCATTGCAGGTAACCACCTGCCGCTGTACGACAAGATGGAAAACTACAATCCCGACGAAAAAGCGCGGGAGTTTAATGTCGTTTCCAAACAGTCGCTTGAACGGACGGCGGCGCAGGCAGCCGACTGTTTCACTACCGTGAGCCAAATTACGGCGCGGGAGTGCGCCCACTTTTTGGGCAAGTCGGTGGATATTGTTACGCCCAATGGGTTTGAAAACAGTTTTACGCCGGACGAACAGGCCTTCCCCGGCAAACAGGCTGCCGGTCGCAGAAAACTGTGCGAAGTAGCTGCGGCATTGCTCAACCGTCCGTTAGCGGACGATGCGCTTTTGGTGGGCATCAGCGGACGGTATGAATATACCAACAAGGGTATAGACGTGTTTATCGAAGCGCTGGCGCGGCTCAATGAGCATCCGGCATTGCAGCGCGAAGTGGCGGCATTTGTCATGGTGCCGGCGGGGCATCATGGTCCCAACAGGGAAGTATTGCAAAATTTGCAGCATCCCGGCGAACCGCAAGACGTATACAATAAATATGTAACCCATTATTTGTCCGAACCGGAAACCGACCCGGTGTTGCAACACATTGCCCGTACAGGACTGGACAACACCGGCAAGGTGAAAATCTTTTTCATTCCTTCGTATTTGAACGGCAACGACGGTGTGTTCAACGTGCCTTATTATGATTTGCTGATTGGGCTTGACCTGTCGGTTTTCCCTTCGTACTACGAGCCGTGGGGTTACACGCCGCTGGAAAGCCTTGCTTTCAAGGTGCCGACGATTACCACTTCGCTTGCCGGCTTTGGCTTGTGGGTCGAAGAAAAGTGCCGGGATGCGCATTCCGGCATTGACATAATTCTTCGCGACGATATTAACAACGATTATGTGATTGATTGCATCGCGAAAAAAATACATGAATTTACCAGCTATTCACCCGTGCAGATGGCTGCCGTCAGGGAAAAAGCAAAAGACGTATCGCGCATTGCCCTGTGGGAAAACAATATTCAATACTATAAAAAAGCGGGAATAATTGCCCTGCAGCAAGTGGCGCAGCGGGCGCCCGAACTCCCGATATTGAAGGAAGAACCAACAACGTTCATCGAACAGCAGGTATCTATCAGCCAGCCCAACTGGATGCGCATTATGGTGCATAAGCATATTCCCGAGAAACTGGCGGCGCTGGAGACTTTGTCTAAAAACCTTTGGTGGTGCTGGAATCAGGATGCGGTGGAACTGTTTGAAAGCATTGATCCGGCACAGTGGAAAGCCTTGCAATATAATCCGATTATGTTGCTCGACAAAATTTCGCTCACCCGCTACAAGGAACTGGAAAAAGATACATTGTTCGTTAAAAAATTGACGGCTGTTTACCGGCATTTTTCCAGCTACATGGCGGAAAAAGGAAAAGGCGAAGGAGCGCATGTGTCCTATTTCAGCATGGAATACGGGTTGCATGCTTCGCTGAAAATTTATTCGGGCGGCTTGGGCATCCTTGCCGGCGACTACCTGAAAGAAGCCAGTGACCGCAACGTGAAACTGACCGGCGTAGGCTTATTGTACCGGTACGGTTATTTTACGCAAAAACTCTCGGCGGCAGGCGACCAGGTCAATGAATACGAACCGCAGGATTTTATGAAAATCCCCGCCGCGCCGGTGTACGACGAAAACGGACAGTGGAAAACCGTTGCCGTTGCATTACCGGGTCGTACGCTGCATATCCGCATCTGGCGCGTGGATGTGGGGCGCGTGGAACTGTACCTGCTCGACACGGATTTTGAAGACAACCTGCCCGAAGACCGCAGTATCACTTATCGCCTGTATGGCGGCGATTGGGAAAACCGGCTGAAACAGGAAATTGTGCTGGGCGTGGGAGGGATTCGTGCATTGCGCGAATTGAATATTGTCGATGATGTATATCACTGCAATGAAGGACACGCCGCCTTTATCGGACTGGAGCGGCTGCGCGAGTACGTGAGGAATGACAACTTACTTTTTGCCGAAGCGGTAGAAATAGTGCGCGGCTCGTCGCTCTTCACTACCCATACGCCGGTGCCTGCCGGTCACGACGCTTTTTCGGAAAACCTGCTGCGTACTTACATGTCGCATTACCCCGACAGGCTGAATATCTCGTGGGAGCAAATGATGGCGTTAGGGAAAATCAATCCTGCAGATCCCGGCGAAAAATTTTCGATGAGCTATTTGGCAGCCAACCTGTCTCAGGAAATAAACGGCGTGAGCTGGCTGCACGGACAGGTAAGCCGCGAAATACTGAAGCCACTGTGGCCCGGCTACCTGCCGGAAGAACTGCACGTGGACTATGTTACCAACGGCGTACACTATGCCACATGGACGGCGCCGGAATGGAAAGTTGTGCAGAACGAAGTATTCGGGGAAACATTCCAAACCCATCACTACGATAAACAATGTTTCGACGGCATCTACAATGTCGAAGACCGGCAAATCCTGGAAATACGCAATACCCTGCGCAGGCGCCTGATCGCATACATCAAGGAAGTGATGAACACCTCGCAATCCTGCCTGTCGCCAAAGCAAATCATCACGGTTCGCGAAACCCTGCGCGACGACGTGCTTACCATCGGCTTTGCCCGCCGCTTCGCCACCTACAAACGCGCCCATTTGCTGTTTAGCGACCTGGACGAACTGCATGACATTGTCAATAACGAAAAATATCCGGTACAGTTTATTTTCGCCGGAAAAGCGCACCCCGCCGACAAAGCCGGACAGGATTTAATCAAACGGATTGTGGAGGTATCCAAAATGCCGCAGTTTATCGGTAAAATTGTGTTTGTCCCGAATTACGACACGGAGCTTGCAAAATTGATGGTGCAGGGCGTGGACGTGTGGATGAACACCCCGACGCGCCCGCTGGAAGCTTCGGGTACCAGCGGAGAGAAAGCCGTGATGAACGGCGTCATGCACTTCAGCGTGCTCGACGGATGGTGGGTCGAAGGCTACCAAAAGGGCGCCGGATGGGCGCTGCCGATGGAAAAAGCATACGAAAAACAGTCGTTTCAGGATGAGCTGGACGTGGAAACCATCTACAACATTATTGAAGATGAAATTGCGCCTGCCTTCTACAACCGCGACAAAACCGGCATTTCCAAAGAATGGATGAGCCACATAAAAAATACCATCGCCAGGGTAGCGTCGAATTTCACGACCAACCGGATGCTGACCGACTACGAAGAAAAATTTTATCAAAAACTCAACCTGCGCCATGCCGCGCTGGTAAATGATAACTACGCTTTGGCAACGAAACTGGCAGAGTGGAAGAAAAAAGTGCGGCGCGAATGGACGCCCATCGAATTGATAACATCCGACCATGAAGTGTCCAGCCTGACGTCCGAACTGGGCAGCAATGCGTCAATGGATATTTCGCTGTTCATTGGCGAACTGAGCCCCGAAGACGTGGGCGTGGAACTGGTGATTGCCCAGCAGGTGAAAAACGACCGCTATCAAATACTCACGGCGCTTGAATTTTCGCTTGTTTCCTGCGACAATAGCATTGCGAAATATCACCTGGATATTGTGCCCGACATGCCCGGCACCTTTTTCATGGCACGCCGCATTTATGCCAAAAACCCGGACTTGCCGCACCGGCAGGACTTCCCGCTGGTGAAATGGGTATAACGCGGACTTTGACAGACCCCGCGGAGAAAGCCTCTATTAGAAGAACTAAGAGTTAAGAACTAAGAACTAAGAGTTGCGCGAAGCGCATCATTACAGTTGAAAGTTGAAAGTTGAGAGTTGAAAGTTGCGCGAAGCGCGTCATGGCGTTAGCCAACTTTCAACTTTCAACTTTCAACTTTCAACTTTCAACTGAAATCAACGGCAGCCTTAGTAGAAATAACAGCATGACCGCCCCCCCGCGCGGGCTGCAGGCGATATAAAAAGCGCGGACGGTGCGCCGCGCGGAACGGAGCCTGTTTAAAAAGGAATAAGGTAATAAGGTTTTATATTACGGGAATTCTACTAAGGTTTCTTTTGGAAAATAAGGTCAGCGCACGAGGAATTAGGAATTAAGAATTAAGAATTGCGGCAAGCGCATAATGGCGTAAGCTAACTCTTAGTTCTTAGTTCATAGTTCTTAGTTCATGACTTTCAACTTTCAACTCCGAAAAGTCGGGGATAATGGTATCGGCATACGGTAAAAGGCTTTCTGCCGGAAGCGTGGTAGAAAGAGCGACCACTTTCATGCCGGCGTTTTTTCCGGCGGTGATGCCGGCGATGGAATCTTCAAAAACCACACATTCCGCCGGCGACACGTGGAGCGTTGCGGCTGCCAGCAGGTAGCACATCGGGTCGGGCTTGCCTCTGGTGATTCTGTCGGCGGTGACGATGGCGTCAAACACGTTTTCCAGCTTCATGGCGCACAGGGCGATTTTCATTTTTTCGTCCGGCGAACTGGTCACCAGGGCTATTTTGCAGCCCTGCGATTTGAAATAAAACAGGGCTTCGCGCGCCCCGGGAATGAACGTATAGTGCATTTGCCGCTCGTAGCGGCGGTGGTCTTCCATGATTTTTGCCCGTTCTTCGGGCGGGCGGCTGCCGAAATATTTTTCCATGATCGCCGCCAGCGTAGCGCCTTTGATGCGGGCGGAAAAATCTTTTCCCAAACGGTATGACGCTGCGAGCCGGTCGAAAAACAGGCTGTACTGCGGCTCGGTGTCGGCAATCACGCCGTCGAAGTCAAAAAGAATGGCCTTAAAACGGTTCATGCGGCGCTTCGGGTTTATTTTTTCATTGCCCGGGCTTTCCGCTCCGGCGACATGTTTTCGATGGCATAGCGGTAGGCGGTGCGCGGCATCACGTTTTTCCGGGCAACGACGTATTCGAATACTTCCTGCTCGTGCATCCTGCCGGCCGATTTGAGCATCCAGCCGTATCCTTTCTGCACCATGTCGTCCGTGTCGGACAGCAGGCGGTCGGCAATCTCAAAAACATGTTCCAGGAAAAGGCCCCTGCGTGCGGGTATGATCAGCGTTACCGCCGCCGCGCGTTTCACCCAGCGGTTTTCCGACGTTGTCCACCGCTTGAGGTCTTCCAGGAAGGCCGGATATTTCTCGATAAATCCGCCCACCGTGTGGTTGCACAGCGTGTCGCACATTGCCCAGTTGCTCACGTAGCGGGTTACCCAGCGTTCAAACACCGCAAAATCGGCGGGCATAAAGCGTTCGCGCAGGGCGTCGCTCCATTCGCAGGCAATGCCGGCTTCTTCCATGCAGCCCGACCGCCAAAGGGTTTCACACAATGCAAAGATATCTTCCTTCGGTTGCTCCTTGATGGCTTTAAAATGTTGCCGGGCTATTTTCCGGACGGTTGCCGATTTGACGCCCATGGCTTTAATTTGTTCCTTGAAAAAGCGCTGCGTCGCCGCCGCCGTTTTTTCGTCCGCATTTTCGCCGAGCGCCCGGCGGAGGGAGGCGAGGGTGCGTTGCATTGTATCCATGTTTGGTTCCGGTGGCATGAATTTTATTTTTTCAGAAATTCGTTTATTAGTTTTTCCGCTTCTTTCAGCGCCGCTTCCAGGTTGTCGTTGATAATTATTTTGTCGAACTGCGGCGCATGGGAAAGTTCTTCTTCCGCTTTTTGCAGGCGGCGTTCAATGGATGCGGGCGAATCGGTGCTGCGGTTTTGCAGCCGCTCGCGCAGGGCGTCCATGGAGGGCGGCTGTACAAATATCGCCAGCGCCCGGCTGCCCAAGGCTTTTTTGATGTTCAGTCCTCCCTTCACGTCTACGTCGCATACGAGCACCTGTCCTTTTTCCCAAATGCGCCCGGCTTCGCGCTTTGTTGTCCCGTAATAGTTTCCGGCATAAACTTCTTCCCATTCCAGGAATTCATGGCGGGCAATTTTTTCTCGAAATGTTTCGGGGGTCATGAAATAATAATCCACGCCGTCTTTTTCATTCCCGCGCGGCGCACGGCTTGTAGCCGATATGGAAAATGCCAGTTCCGGGAATTTTTCCAGCAAATGGTGGACAATCGTGGTTTTTCCGGCGCCCGAGGGGGCAGAAAAAATAAGTACGGCGCCTTCTTTCCCGCCGGCGGAATAAAAGCGTTCCTGTGATATGGCATTTTCTTTTTCGTGTATCATATTAAAAAACCCGCCCCGGTAAGAAGCGGGATTTTTTTTATCCCCGTTGTTGCACCTCCGCAGGGGGAGATTGGGATTTGTTATTTTACTGTTGTCATGTGGGCAATCAGATCCAGTACCTTATTGGAGTAGCCCCATTCATTGTCGTACCACGAAATCAGTTTCAGGAAATTGGCGTTAAGCGCCATCCCTGCCTTGGCATCGAATATGCCGGTGCGCGGGTCATGGATGAAGTCGCTTGATACCACGTCATCTTCGGTATATCCCAGGATGCCATTCAGTTCGCCGTCGGCTGCCTTTTTTATCGCTGCTTTTATTTCGTCATACGCAGCGGGCTTTTCGATGCGGCACGTTAAATCGACCACCGACACGTCCAGGGTCGGTATGCGGATGGAAATCCCGGTCAGTTTGCCGTTCAGTTCCGGAATGACTTTGCCTACCGCTTTCGCCGCGCCGGTTGATGAAGGAA
>JAIRYH010000025.1 GCA_031267855.1 Prevotellaceae bacterium | reverse complement strand
TCATGCCGAGGTCTTTTTTGCGCACCCGTTTTCCGGAGGTCGCAAATTTCGCCACGGCGCCTGCCGGCGTTGATTTGGACGACTGTCCGCCGGTGTTTGAGTAAACTTCCGTGTCAAGCACCAGCACGTTTATGTTTTCGCCCGACGCCAGCACGTGGTCGAGCCCGCCGTAGCCGATGTCATAAGCCCAGCCGTCGCCGCCGAAAATCCACTGGGAACGCGCCGTTAAATAGTCCTTGATGTCCGTAATTTCTTTGCAGATGTCGCATGAACAGGCGGCGGCCAGCGGAATGATTTTGCCGGCCAGCGCGCGCGTTCCGGCGGCGTCGTGGCGACAATCGAGCCATTCGGCAAACAGTGCCTTCAGTTCGGCCGGGCAGCTCGAGCATTCCTGCCCCCGCTGCATCAGGGCGGCAAGGTGGTCGCGTACCCGTTCCGACCCCAGCCGCATGCCGAGCCCGAATTCGGCGTTGTCTTCAAACAGGGAGTTCGCCCAGGCGGGACCGCGGCCGTCCTTGTCCGCACAGTAGGGCGATGCCGGGAATGATCCGCCGTAAATCGAGGAGCATCCGGTGGCGTTGGCAATCATCATGTGGTCGCCGAAGAGTTGTGTAATGGCTTTGATATACGGCGTCTCACCGCATCCCGCGCAGGCGCCGGAGAATTCAAACAGCGGCTGCGAGAACTGGCTGTTCTTAAGGTTCGCGGTCTTGTTCTGCACGGTGTCTTTATAGCCCACATGCGCGTGCAGGTAATCGAAATGCGCCTGTTCGGACAGTTGCGATTCCAGGGGACGCATCACCAGGGATTTTGTTTTTGCCGGGCATACTTCGGCGCAGTTCCCGCAACCCGAACAGTCGAGCGGCGACACCTGCACCCTGAAGTTATATTCCTTGAACGGGCCGTTGCCTTTCACCGTTTTCAATCCGCCGGGAACCTTTGCCGTTTCGTCGCCGGTCAGCAGGAAAGGACGGATAACCGCATGCGGACAAACATAGGAACACTGGTTGCATTGAATACAGTTTTCCGCTATCCATTCGGGTACCTGCACCGCAATGCCGCGTTTTTCGTAGGCTGCGGAGCCGGCCGGCATCGTGCCGTCTTCATAGTTGATAAAGGCGCTTACCGGCAAATCGTCGCCGTTTTGCGCATTCACCACATCGGCTACATGCTTTATCCATTCCGGCGCCAGGCGATTGTGGGTGTCGGCTTCAAACTTTCCGCCATAGTTTATCCATTCGGCGGGCACGGCTACTTTGGTTACTTCGCTGCCGCGATCTACGGCGGCATGATTGCGTTTCACCACTTCTTCCCCTTTCTGGCCATAGCTTTTCTCGATAGCTTTCTTCATTTCCTTCACCGCCTGGTCAAACGGAATGACGTCGGCAATCTTGAAAAATGCTGCCTGGAGAATAGTGTTGGTGCGGTTGCCCAGACCTATTTCTCCGGCAATCCGGGTTGCATTGATAATATAGAAATTGATTTTCTTTTCCGCCAGCGTGCGTTTCACAAAGTCGGGCAGGCGTTTTTTTGTTTCTTCGACGTCCCACAGGCTGTTTAGCAGCAGGGTGCCGCCCGGCTTGATGCCGCGCAGTACGTCATATTTCCCGAGATAGGAAGGTACATGGCACGCCACAAAATCGGGCGTAGTGACCAGATAGGGCGAATTGATGGGATGATCGCCAAAGCGCAGGTGCGAGCAGGTAAATCCGCCCGATTTCTTACTGTCGTAGGAAAAGTATGCCTGGCAGTATTTCGGCGTGGTTTCGCCGATGATTTTAATGGTGTTCTTATTCGCGCCCACCGTACCGTCCGAACCTAATCCGTAGAACTTGCCTTCAAAGGTGCCGGCTTTTGCGAGGCTGATTTCTTCTTTTTGGGGAAGCGATTTAAATGTAACATCATCTATAATCCCCACGGTGAAGTCGTTTTTCGGCTCGTTCAGCTATAAGTTTTCAAACACGGCGAGCATTTGCGCCGGCGTGGTATCTTTCGACGACAGGCCGTAGCGTCCGCCCACTACCAGCGGCGACTGCGGCTGCCCGTAGAGTACATCCCGGACATCCATGTAAAGCGGTTCTCCGTTGGCGCCCGGTTCTTTGGTGCGGTCCAGCACGGCTATCCTTTTCACGCTTTTCGGCAGCGCGCGCAGGAAATATTTTGCGGAGAACGGACGATAAAGATGTACCGCCACCACGCCGGTTTTTACACCTCCCTGCGCATTCAGGTAATCTGCCGTTTCCCGCAGGGTATCGCACACGGAGCCCATGGCTATTACGACATGTTCGGCCTGTTCGTGCCCGTAGTACACAAACGGCAGATAATGCCGGCCGGTCAATTCGCTCACCTCGCCCATGTAGCGTGCCACGATGTCGGGAACGGCGTCATAGAAGGCATTGCTCGCCTCGCGCGATTGGAAATATACGTCGGGATTCTGGGCGGAGCCGCGCGTTACGGGCGCATTCGGATTCAGTGCCCGCCGGCGGAATGCGCGCAGCGACTTTTCGCTGATCATCCCTTTCAGGGCGTTGCCGTCAATGAGTTCAATCTTTTGAATCTCGTGCGATGTGCGGAATCCGTCAAAGAAATGCACGAAAGGAATGCGTGACTTGAGCGACGCCAGATGCGCTACCGCCGCCAGGTCCATAACTTCCTGCACGCCGCCGGCCGCCAGCAGGGCAAAACCCGTTTGCCGCGCTGCCATCACATCCTGGTGGTCGCCGAAGATAGATAACGCCTGCGCTGCCAGCGACCGCGCCGACACATGAAATACGGCCGGCAACAACTCGCCGGCAATCTTATACATGTTTGGAATCATGAGCAGCAATCCCTGCGATGCGGTAAACGTAGTCGTCAATGCGCCGGCCTGCAGCGAGCCGTGTACAGCGCCTGCCGCGCCGCCTTCGCTTTGCATTTCCACCACTTTGACCGTTTCGCCGAAAAGATTTTTCTTGCCGAAGGCAGCCCATTCGTCCACATATTCCGCCATGGTTGAAGAAGGAGTGATAGGATAGATGGCGGCTGCCTCGCTAAACAGGTACGCCACATGTGCGGCAGCGTAGTTGCCGTCACATGTAATAAATTTTTTTTCTTTTGCCATTATAAAATAAATTTAAAATTGTATTGTTTAAAGAAGTTACAAATATACAACTTTTCTCATACATGGAAAATCATTAAATAATGTGCTGATGTGCTAACGTGATTAATGTGCGCTTGCCGCCATTCA
>JAIRYH010000158.1 GCA_031267855.1 Prevotellaceae bacterium | reverse complement strand
CGCCCCGTCTCTACCTTTCAACTGAATAAAAAATCATGAAAAGCCTTCTGACCATTATCCTGACAGCCGCGCTGCTCGCAGTGAGCGGCTGCACAAAGTATGACGACAGCGAACTGCGGGTTGGCGTAGCGCAATACTCCATCGGGCTGTGCCGTCACAAAATTCCGGATGCCCTGCGGCTGCAGAACAGCGGTATTTTCGGGCATGACCGCACGATAATCCTTAAATTTTAGAATAAGGGCGCGTTTCCCGCCGGCTGAATTTTTACGGAAAAATATTTGTACTTTTGCACAACAGTAAATAAAAAAAATAAAACAGCTATGATGTCTGCACGGGAAATTCGACAAACGTTTCTTGCTTTTTTTGAAAACAAACGGCATGCTATTGTTCCATCCGCGCCGATGGTGGTGAAGAACGACCCCACGCTCATGTTTGCCAATGCGGGAATGAATCAGTTCAAGGACTGGTTTCTGGGCAACACGCCACCCGCCTGCCCGCGTGTGGCCGACACGCAAAAATGCCTGCGTGTAAGCGGAAAGCATAATGACCTGGAAGAAGTGGGGCATGACACCTATCACCACACGATGTTTGAAATGCTTGGCAACTGGAGCTTCGGCGACTATTTCAAGGAAGAAGCCATTGCGTGGGCATGGGAATTGCTGACGGAAGTTTTCAGGATAGACAAAAGCCGCCTGTACGTTACTTTTTTCGAAGGAGATGCTGCCGAAAATCTGGCGGCAGACGGGGAGGCATTGCAATACTGGCAAAAATGGGTATCTGCCGGACATATTCTGCGGGGTTCACGAAAAGATAATTTTTGGGAGATGGGCGACGCCGGTCCGTGCGGTCCGTGCAGCGAAATCCATGCAGACCTGCGCAGCCGTGAAGAACGGCAGGCGATAGACGGCGCAGCGCTGGTCAACAAAGGCCATCCGCTGGTTGTGGAGATCTGGAATCTGGTATTTATCCAGTACAATCGCAAAGCGGACGGGCGCCTTGAACTGCTGCCGAAAAAACATGTGGATACCGGCATGGGCTTTGAACGGCTTTGCATGGTGCTGCAGGGGAAGCAAAGTAATTATGACACGGATGTGTTCCAGCCCGTCATCAAAAAAATAGCCGAATTAAGCGGAAAAAAATATGATGCGCAACAGGATATAACCATCGCCATGCGCGTTATAGCCGACCACCTGCGGGCCGTCGGTTTTTCCATTGCCGACGGGCAGCTGCCGTCCAACGCAAAAGCCGGCTACGTGATCCGGCGTATTCTGCGGCGCGCCGTGCGTTACGGCTATACTTTCCTGGGATTCACCGAACCGTTTATCTGCCGCCTGGTACCTGCGCTGGTGCATGAAATGGGCGCAGCCTATCCCGAACTGGAGGCGCAGCAGGCCCTGATTGAGCGCGTGATATGCGAGGAAGAAACAGCTTTTCTGCGTACGCTGGAAACCGGCATCCGCCTGCTGGATTCGGTCATGGAAAAAAATGCGGACACTAAAATCATTAGCGGCAAAGAGGCGTTTCAGCTGTACGACACGTTCGGCTTTCCGGTTGATTTGACGGAATTGATGGCGCGTGAAAAAGGGTTTGGCGTCAATATGCCGGAATTTGAAAAGGAACTGGAACGGCAGAAACAGCGCAGCCGCAATGCCGCCGCCACAGAAGAGGGCGACTGGATAGCCGTGCTGCCGGCCGGACAGACCGAATTTTCCGGATACGATACGACGGCTGCCGTCGTGAAAATTGCACGTTACCGGTCGGTAAAGACCAAAGGCAAAGAACAGGTGCAGCTGGTTTTTGACGTAACGCCTTTCTACGGCGAAAGCGGCGGGCAGTCGGGCGATGCGGGAATAATTGACAATGGAAAAGAACGTGTTAAAATCCTTGATACGAAAAAAGAACATCAGCTGATTATCCACCTCGCCGAAAAATTGCCGGACGACCTGTCATCAACCTTTACGGCGCAGGTGGATGAAAAGCGCCGCCGGGCAATTACCTGCAACCATACGGCAACCCATTTGCTGCATTATGCCTTGCGGCAAGTACTGGGGACGCACGTAGAGCAAAAAGGCTCGCTGGTTCACCCCGACTATCTGCGTTTCGATTTTTCGCATTTTCAAAAAGTAACCGATGAAGAAATACGCCGGGTAGAACATTTGGTCAATGAGCAAATACGCGCCGATATCCCGCGGGAAGAATACCGGCAGCTGCCGATAGAAGAAGCGCGGGCACTGGGCGCCATGGCGCTATTCGGGGAAAAATACGACGCCAGGGTGCGCGTCATTCGTTACGGCGATTCTATTGAATTGTGCGGCGGCACGCATGTGCAGGCCACCGGCAGCATCGGTTTTTTCCGGATTATCAATGAGGGCGCGGTAGCGGCCGGCGTTCGCCGGATTGAAGCGGTATCGGCGGCTAAAGCGGAAGAGTTGATCGATCAATTGCAGGACACAATAAGAAGTATGGGAGCATTTTTCAAAAATTCGCCGAATTTACTGGACGCCATCCGGAAAACCATTGCGGATAATGCGGACTTGACCGGCCAGGTACAGGCTTTC
This sequence comes from Prevotellaceae bacterium, assembly GCA_031267855.1. The sequence continues at coordinate 2,188 of JAIRYH010000158.1, read as the reverse complement.
ATTGCCGAACGGGTCGTACAGCTGAAAACACAGTTGCAAAAACGGTTGCAGACAGTCAATGGCGTTCATGTTGCCGTGCTGCCGATGTACGTAACGCCGGAAATATTGAAAGACCTGGCTTTTCAGATACGCATATCACAAACGAATCTTGCATTCGTGGGGGGCGCTGTGCAAAACGACAAGCCCACGCTCAGCGTGTCTCTTTCGGACGACCTGGTGGAAAAAGGATGGAATGCATCTGCCATTGTGAAAGAAGCCGCCAAAGAGATGGACGGCAGCGGCGGCGGACAGAAATTCCTGGCTACAGCCGGCGGCAAGAAGGCCGAAAAACTGCAGGCAGCTATCGAAAAAGCCATTCAGCTGATCACGCTGTCATAAAAACGACCGTGTCATTTCCAACAAATTTTGATATGAAAATTTTCCCGTGTTATTTTTTACTCCTGCTGTGTTCTTTTGCCTGTCACGCACAGCAAGTAAAGCCGGACGACATCGTGATGTTCTATAATCTCGAAAATCTTTTCGATCCCCTCCGGGATTCCACGGTTAACGATACGGACTTCCTGCCTTCCGGACGCTATGCATGGACATGGTCGAAATTAAGGACAAAAATCAATGCCATAGCCAAAACCATTATCGCCGCAGGCAATGGCAACGCTCCCGCCCTGATCGGCGTATGCGAAGTGGAGAACCGTTATGTGCTGAAAAGACTGACGGAACAGACGCCGCTGGCGAAAATCGGATACGATATAGTACATCACGATTCGCCCGACCCGCGCGGAATAGACGTGGCACTGCTTTACCGTACCGACCGTTTTGCGATACTGCATGCCGCATGGTTCAAAGTATGCTTTGAGAATGAAGATTATCGCACGCGTGAGATTTTATATGCCAAAGGCGTATTGCACGATCTGGATACCCTGCATGTTTTTGTCAATCATTTTCCGTCGAAACTGGAGGGAGCGCTGAAGTCGGAGCCGCGCCGTATGCGGGCGGCAGAGGTTTTGAAAGCCCTGACCGATTCCGTTTTTCGTACCAATCCCCATGCCAATATCCTGTTGATGGGCGATTTTAACGACACGCCCGACAGCCGTCCGGTTGTGCAGGGGCTGCAGGCGGTCAGCGATACGGCCTGCCTGACCTGTTTGCACAACCTGATGCTACCGCTTGCCTTGCGCGGCGAGGGGTCTTTGAAGTATCAAAAAAACTGGGAACTGATAGACCAGTTTTTCATATCGGGAAATTTACTGGATAACAGCGCGCCGATATACTGCGTGCCAACGGATGTCCGGATATTCCGTGCCGACTTTCTGCTGAAGCCCGATGAAAAATTTCTTGGAGATAAAGTGCGGCGTACTTATGAAGCCGGCAGGTATCAGGGCGGAGCAAGCGACCATTTACCGGTACTATTACCCGTCAGACATAATTATTAAGCGCTCCCCATGAAAGACGTTGCGATATGAATGATAAAAACAGGCGGCATAAGCCCGCCGTATCGCCGGGCATGCCGGCATTTTCCGCAAGAGGCATTCGTGCGAAGAAATCGCTGGGGCAGCATTTTTTGAATGATGCCGCCATTGCGCGACGCATTGTAGCAAGCCTTCCGGGAACCACCGGCGTGGTACTGGAGGTGGGTCCCGGCACGGGCATACTCACGGAGTTGTTATTGCAGCGAACGGACATTACCACGCATGCTGTGGAAATTGATAAAGATTCGGTAGCCTATCTGCAGGCGAAGTTTCCCGCGCTGGGCGCACGACTGATCGCCGGCGATTTTCTTGCATTGCCGCTGCACGACTGTTTCCGGGCGCCTTTTTCCATTATCGGGAATTTCCCCTATAATATTTCGTCGCAAATTTTTTTCAAAGTTCTGGAATACCGCAGGCAGATTCCCGAAGTGGTGTGCATGATTCAAAAAGAAGTTGCCGAACGGATTGCCGGCAGCGCAGGCAGCAAAACCTACGGTATTTTGAGCGTGCTGCTGCAGGCGTATTATCACATCGACTATCTTTTTACGGTACACGAACAGGTGTTTACGCCGCCGCCCAAAGTGAAATCGGCGGTTGTACGCCTGACAAGAAATAATGTGGCACAGCTGGACTGCGACGAACAGCTTTTCGTGAAAGTGGTAAAAGCTACATTTAACCAGCGCCGCAAAGTGATCCGCAATTCCATAAGGGCATTGAGCGGA
>JAIRYH010000095.1 GCA_031267855.1 Prevotellaceae bacterium | reverse complement strand
CGTCAGGATGTCCATCCGGGCGGCGAGCCGGGCGGCGAGCCGGTTGCTCCATGCGCCCGACTGCGCCGCCCGGAGTTCCTTGATCAGCGTGCCGGTGTTGATGTTCACGGGACATTCGCGTTCGCAGAGGCCGTCGGTAGCGCAGGTTTTTTCGGCGAGATAGCCGAACCGGGAGATAAAGTCTTTGCGGTATTTGCTGCGCGGCTGCCCGGCATTCCGCAGGCGGGAGAGCTCGCGGTAGGCGACGATGCGCTTGCGGGGCGTGAGCGTCAGGTTGCGGGAGGGGCACACCGGCTCGCAGAAGCCGCATTCGGTGCATTTGTCGATCAGCGTTCCGGTGAGGGGCAGGGGCTTGAGGTTTTCCAGGTGCACGCGGGGGCTGGCGTTGATCAGGACGCCCGGATTGACGAGCTGCTGCGGGTCGAAGAGCTGCTTGATGCGGCGCATGATGCGGTAGGCTGTTTCGCCCCATTCTTTTTCGACGTAGGGCGCCATGTTCCGCCCCGTGCCGTGCTCGGCCTTCAGCGAGCCGTCGAACCGGCCGACGACAATGTCGGCCAATTCGTCCATCAGCCGGGCGTAGCGTTCCGTTTCTTCCGGCGTGGAGAAATCCTGCGAGAAGACCATGTGGAAGTTGCCTTCCAGGGCATGCCCGAAGAGGACGGCGTCGGCATAACCCAGTTTTTCGAACAGCGCCTTGAGGGCAACGCAGGCTTCGGCCAGGCGGTTGAGGGGGAATGCGACGTCTTCAATCAGGCAGGTGGTGCCCGGCCTGCGCAGCCCGCCGACCGAGGGGAGCAGTCCCTTGCGGGCTTTCCAGTTGAAGTTGTAGGTCACCGGGTCGGAGGTAAAAGCGTAGGGGCGGAGGGTCTGCGTCACCGGCACCGCCTTGACGGTCGCCTGCTCGCTGCGGCTCAGCCCGGCAGCGTCGCCGCTTTGTATTTCGACGAGCAGGGCGCACGCTGTGGCCGGCAGGGAACGGAACCAGCCGGGCGCGTCGGCGTCGTTTTCGACCGATCGGAGGGAGACCCTGTCGAGCAGCTCGACGGCGGCCACCGGGCAGGCTTTTAATGCCGGCACCGTCGCGCAGGCCTGCTCGATGGTTTCAAAAATCATGAGGGCGCAGGCTTTGTATTTTTCAGCGGCCACGGTGTGGTAGGTGATCCCGGAGATGAATGCCAGCGTGCCTTCCGAGCCAATCATCAGGTGCTTGATAATCTCTATCGGGTCGTGGTAGTCGACCAGGGCGTTGAGGCTGTAGCCGGTGGTGTTTTTTATTTTATACTTCCGCTTTATCCGTTCCGTCAGCGCGGGGTCGGCGGCCACGGCGTCGTGCAGCTGCTCTATTTCCCGGATCATGGCGGGGTGCGTTGCGCGGAAGGCGGCGACGCTGGCCGGGTCGGCGGTATCGAGGATGGTTCCGTCGTAAAGGACAAGGCGGATGTCGGCCACGGTTTTGTAGGAGTTTTGCGAGGTGCCGCAGCACATTCCGCTGGCGTTGTTGGCAGCAATGCCGCCGATCATCGCCGCATTGATGGAGGCGGGGTCGGGGCCTATCTTCCGTCCGTAGGGCGCCAGCAGCAGGTTGGCGCGCGCGCCGGTGATGCCGGGCTGCAGGCGGATTTTCCGTCCTTCGTCCAGCACGGCATAATCGGTCCACCGGTTGCCGGCCACCAGCAGCACGGCGTCGGAGATGGCCTGTCCCGAAAGGCTGGTGCCCGCGGCGCGGAACGTTACCGGAACGTTCGTCTCCCGGCTCAGCCGGATGGTTGCCGCCGCTTCTGCCTCCGTGTGGGTCAGGACAACGATTTTCGGCACCAGCCGGTAAAACCCGGCGTCGGTGCCGAATGCCAGCAGGCGCAGCGGGTCGGTAATCAGCCGCTCTTCGGGAATGACCCGCAGTAATTGAGCATGGAACTTGGTGAAGGTAGCATCAGGCATAAGGCGTATAACTTTTAACTTGTGAGCGACAAAGGTAAGAAAAGATTTACAGATTTACGGATTTACAGATTTACAGATTTACAGATTTGGCTGACGCCATCGCGCGCTTGCCGCCATTCAATCTTCAACCTTCAATTTACTTCCCGGGTACGCGGTACGCGGTACACGCCCCTGCGTGTCCGATTTTGTGCACTGCCGGTGCACCGTCCGATGCACTGCCGGTGCACCGCCCGATGCACCGGCAGTGCACAAAACAGGCTATCCGGGCTGCCGGTCATTCCCGGCGTTCGCGTTCTCTACCCGGAGGGGCAGCCCGTAAAGGATCGTGCGGGGCTGCATTCAAAATTGTTTATGGAGCGGTGGATGCACCCCTCGAGCCTGGTGGGTCGCCCGCCGACCCCGGTTGGTGCACCCGCCGAGCCCGGTTGAACGCCCCCCCGTCGCGTGAAGGACGCCGCCCGACCCGTGGGGGAAGCAGTCATTCCTCGAAGTTGCCTGCGGGCTTAATTATTTTTTGTATCTTTGTTCACAGCAATTTTTATTGTATGATAACTGCCTGCATAAATACCGGAAATAAAGATACCCGTTCGGGGTTTGGCGCCGGCCTGCTTGAAGCAGGCAAGCGCTTGACGGATATTGTAGCGCTCTGCGCCGATTTAAAAGAATCGGTCAAGATGGATGCTTTTGCGGCGGCATTTCCCGACCGCTTTTTTCAGTGCGGCATTGCCGAAGCCAACATGATTGATACGGCAGCCGGTTTGGCGTTGAGCGGAAAAATCCCCTTTACGGGAACCTTTGCAGCGTTTGCCTCCGGACGTGTGTACGATCAGATCCGGCAGTCGGTGGCATATTCGAATACCAATGTAAAAATCGCCGCCTCGCACGCGGGCATTACCCTGGGTGAAGACGGCGCAACGCACCAGATGATGGAAGACATCGGACTGATGAAAATGTTGCCGCACATGACCGTGATCAATCCATGCGACTACAACCAGGCCAAGGCCGCCACCCTGGCTGCCGCCATGCATAAAGGCCCGGTATATCTGCGTTTCGGTCGTCCGCCGGTACCGAATTTCACGCCCGAAGACCGGCCGTTTGAAATCGGCAAGGCTGTTATCATGAACGAAGGAACGGATGTAACCGTTTTTGCTACCGGCCATCTGGTCTGGGAAGCGCTGTTGGCGACACGGCAGCTGCTTGAAAAAGGCATTTCGGTTGCGTTGATCAATATTCACACGATAAAACCGCTGGACGAAGAAACGGTATTGCAATCGGTGGCGAAAACCCGTGCGGTGGTTACGGCAGAAGAGCATTTGTGCCATGGCGGACTGGGTGACAGCATCGCCCAGCTACTGGCGCGTCGCCTGCCGGCGCCCATAGAATATATTGCTGTTGACGACAGATTCGGGCAAAGCGGAAGACCGGCAGAGATGTTGAAAGCGTATGGCCTTGACAGCGAACACATTGTGAAAGCCGCAGAAAAAGTAACAGGAAGAAAATAGAAGAGCTAAAAGACGTGACAGATAAAGAACTGGTACAATTATTCCTCGAAAGCGATAATCCCGATTATGCTTTTAACCTCATCGTTCGTAAATACCGAGAACGGCTGTATTGGCATATTCGGAAGATAGTTATTTCGCACGACGATACTGATGATGTACTGCAAAACACCTTCATCAAAGCATGGAATGCATTGCCTGAATTTCGCGGCGATTCGCAATTGTTTACATGGCTGTACCGCATTGCCACGAATGAATCGCTGACTTTCCTGAAGAAAAAACGAACGCGGTTTTTCCTGCCGCTGGTGGACGTAGAGCGGCAATTAAGCAATTCCATCGAAGACGATCCCTATTTCAACGGAGATGCCATACAGAAAAAATTACAAAAAGCAATATTAAAATTACCCGAGAAACAACGGCTGGTTTTTAACATGCGCTATTTCGAAGAAATGAAATACGAAGATATGTCCGCCGTTTTGGACACTTCCGTCGGCGCGCTGAAAGCCTCCTACCATCATGCGGTACAGAAAATTGAAAAGTTTATGGAAGAATGAACATTAAACCTTTACGAAAATAAGCAGTCAAATTCAACAGTTATGAAACACAGGGTTACACTTAGCAGCGAATTCAAACACAATCCATTTGTTGTACCCTCGAATTATTTCGAGGAATTTGTTGTACGCCACGGCGTCACATTTGATCACAAATTAAAGCAAAATGCATTTGCTGTTCCCGACAGCTATTTCGATACACTGCAAGAACGCATAACAGCACGCCGCACTGTTGCAAGGCGGCAACCGGCGGTATGGCGCGGACAGCCGTTGCGTGCACAGTTAGCGTTTGCTGCCAGTTTTGCATTGTTAATAGCTACCGGTTATGGCATTTTCTCTTTGCTCCGGCCTGCCGTTATCGCTCCGGATAACAACCATGCCGCGTTTAGCCCGAAGTATTTCTCTCAATTCATGGATGAATCCGCGTTGATACACGCCGTAGTCAATGAATTGGAACCCGAAACCGGTAAACCGAAACCGGTAACTGTTGCAGTGGATAATGACGCTATTATCCGGTATCTCGCCGATGCCGACGTGAGCTTGAATGACATTGCAGCTATTTACTAAAAGAGAAATACTATGACACGAAAATATATCACACTTCTTTGTCTGGTATCCGGTTTTTCGACAACGATGCCGTCACTGGCACAGTCAAACCGTTTGGATACCGCCACCCGCTCCGTTATACGCGACCCATTCGGCAACATTATTACCGGTTTCGGATTTGAAATCCACCTGGAAGGAAATTCGTATGAAACAAGGATGCAACAAATCCAGAGCCATAAAGTGGCATTTTTTACCAATAACATAGGGCTTTTACCGGATGAAGCCGTGCAATTCTGGCCATTGTACAACGAATATTTCAATAAAAGGGAAAGGCTTATTGACCGGAAAAATAAATTACTGTTCCAGCTTTCTTCGCAACAAACGCTGGAATCCGTTTCCGAAAAAGAAATAAATGCCCTGCTGGACGCTTATTTGCACTGTATAGAACAGGACGCCGCTTTGCAAAAGGAATACTATAAAAAATTTGCCCTGATTCTGCCGGCAAAAAAAGTGGCGCGTTATTACCAGGCCGACCAGTTATTCAAAGAAATATTGTTGCAAACCATCAGCCGGAACAGGTATTAAAGCACCGTCCGAGAAGTTATCACAAAAACGAAGCGCATGGACTTCTATTCAGGACTGATTATAGCGGGTCGCCCGCAAACCTCTGTGTTTAGCGACGAATAAAAAGTAAAAGATTCCTGTCTTTGCTTTAATCCCTGTTTAAGATTAGCGCATTACATTCTACCGGGAGCAATAGGAAATTCGTTTGACTTGATGGATGTGCATCAGGAAGGGCAGGAAATTCATCTGTATCCGAGAAAGGCCGGGTACCGGGAGGATTCGTAAGTCGCCTACACTGTGCCGTGGCAGTTTTTGTATTTCTTTCCGCTGCCGCACGGACACGGGTCGTTGCGCCCGACTTTCTTCTCCACATGCACCGGCATATTTGCCTTCGGTTCGCCGCTGCCTGAGGAGGCCGCTAATTCCGGACGGCTTGCTTGGAGGTTTCTGTCATTGCGGCGTTGTTGTTGGGCTTCACGCACATTTTGCGGATCACGGAGCGGAATATGCGCGCGCAGCAGGAACGCCAGCACGTCGCGGTTGATTTTGTCAATCATGCGTTGAAACAGTTCGTAGCTCTCAAACTTGTATATAAGCAACGGGTCTTTTTGTTCGTACACGGCATTTTGCACCGACTGTTTCAATTCGTCCATTTCGCGCAGATGTTCTTTCCAGTATTCGTCGATCATCACCAGCGTAATGGTTTTTCCGACCGTCCGCGACAGTTCCTTGCCTTGCGTGTCATACGCTTTTTTCAGGTTCACCACCAACTGAAATACTTTGTGCCCGTCACTCACCGGCATGGCAATGTTGGTGTAAGTGCCCGACTGCGTTTCATACACCTGCTTAATAACCGGCAATGCCTGTTGCGCCATCGAATCTACTTTGCGCCGGTAGGCATCGTGAATTTGCTGTAACAGCAGTTCCGAAATTTTCGCGGATGGTTTGTCGTTATACGTTTTTTCATCAAATGCCGGTTGTACGGAAAGTTGGCGAATGGTTTCGAATGAAAATCCTTCAAAGTCGGTCGTATTGTGCAGTTGCTGCACCAGTGATTCGCAAAAGTCGCCCATTGTGTTTTGAATATCCACGTCGATTCGCTCGCCGTCCAGTGCATGGCGGCGGCGCGTGTAAATCACCGACCGCTGCGAGTTCATCACGTCGTCGTACTCGAGCAGGCGTTTGCGGATACCGAAATTATTTTCTTCCACTTTACGCTGGGCGCGTTCGATGGATTTCGAGAGCATGGAATGTTGCAATACCTCGCCGTCTTTCATTCCCAGACGGTCAATGATGGTTGCCATGCGCCCCGACGCGAAGAGGCGCATCAGGTCGTCTTCGAACGAAACATAAAACTTGGAAGTTCCCGGATCGCCCTGCCGTCCGGCGCGTCCGCGTAACTGACGGTCTACGCGGCGGCTGTCGTGCCGTTCCGTACCGATGATAGCCAGCCCGCCCGATTCCTTAACGCCGGCGCCCAGCTTAATGTCCGTACCGCGACCGGCCATGTTGGTAGCAATTGTTA
>JAIRYH010000047.1 GCA_031267855.1 Prevotellaceae bacterium | reverse complement strand
AACAACCAACATCCACTCCTGGCAAGGTTGCTCTTACTTAATATTCAAGTACGGTAGAAATTTTCCAGATTTCGACTATTCACACAGAATAAAAGTTAAAGCGATATATTTTAATACATCTATAGTCAGTACGTCAAGGAGCACATAATAACGGCGCAAATATAGTTACATTTTTTTAAATTGCAAATCTTATTAGCGATTTTTTTCTATGGGTTCGGCGCGGGTAATGCTGTGCTGATGCGCCAGCCAAATCCGTAAATCCGTAAATCCGTAAATCTGTAAATCTGTAAATTTTTCTTACCTTTGCACAATTCACTCACAGGAAAATCATGTTGGTAAAAACTTTTGGAAGCGCATGTTATGGAGTAAAAGCCATCACTATAACCATAGAGGTGGACGCATCTCCGGGCTTGGGCTTTTCGCTGGTCGGACTGCCCGACAGCGCAGTGAAGGAAAGCCAGCAACGCATTATGACCGCCCTGCAAACGATCGGTTTGCGGATGCCGGGGCGCAAAACGGTTATCAATATGGCGCCCGCCGATATCCGCAAGGAAGGGTCGGCGTATGACCTGCCGCTGGCTGTCGGCATTCTGGCGGCATCGGAGCAGCTGAGCGCCGAACGGGCAGGGCAGTATGTCCTGATGGGCGAACTGTCGCTCGACGGCCGCCTGCGCCCTATTGCCGGCGCGCTGCCCATTGCCATACAGGCACGGAGCGAAGGCTTCCGGGGATTTATCCTGCCCATGGAAAATGCGCGCGAAGCGGCGGTGGTCAATAAACTTGAAGTATATGGCGTGGAAACATTGCAGGAAGTTATTGATTTCTTCAATGGCAACAGCACGATGGCGCCGCTGGAAGTGAATACGCGCGAAGCGTTCGCCCACCAGTCTGCCGCCTGCGATGTGGATTTCTCGGACGTCAGGGGACAGGAAAATGTAAAGCGGGCGCTGGAAATAGCTGCCGCCGGCGGGCACAATATGATTATGATAGGGCCGCCGGGCGCAGGGAAAACCATGCTCGCAAAACGGTTGCCGACCATTCTTCCGCCGCTGTCGCTGCAGGAAGCGCTGGAGACAACCAAGATCCATTCCGTCGCCGGCAAGCTGGGGAAAAACGCCGGTTTGATTTCACAGCGTCCGTTCCGCTCGCCGCACCACACTATTTCCAATGTCGGGCTGGTGGGCGGCGGCACCAACCCGCAGCCGGGCGAAATTTCGATGGCGCACAACGGCGTGCTGTTCCTTGACGAGCTGCCGGAGTTCCAGCGCACGGTGCTGGAAGTAATGCGGCAGCCGCTGGAAGACCGCGAAATCACGGTGTCGCGCGCCAAATATTCGGTCGACTATCCGGCCAACTTTATGCTGGTAGCCTCGATGAATCCCTGCCCCTGCGGCAACTACAACCATCCCGAGAAAAAATGCCTCTGTCCGCCGGGCGCCGTGCAAAAGTACCTGAGCCGCCTGTCGGGTCCGCTGCTTGACCGGATCGACATACACATTGAGATTGTGCCGGTGCCGTTTGCCAAACTGTCGGAAATGCAGCCGTCGGAAACCAGCGCCGCCGTGCGCGAACGGGTGGTTCGTGCGCGGCAGGTACAGGAACAGCGGTTTGCCCGGGAACCGGGCATCCACAATAACGCCATGATGCCGTCGCGCCTGCTGAAACAATACTGCGCCCTGAGCGGCGAAGGCAGCGCCTTACTGAAAAATGCCATGCAGCGCATGGGGCTTTCCGCCCGTGCCTATGACCGCATTTTGAAAGTGTCGCGCACCATTGCCGACCTGGACGGCGCGGAAACCCTGTTGCCCGACCACCTCGCGGAAGCCATACAGTACCGCAGCCTGGACCGCGAAGGATGGGCAGGATGATGGAGAATTAGGAATTAGGAATTAATAATTGGGAATTGGAGCACTTGAATGAGGACTGTGAACTATAAAAACGGTATGACTTGCCCTCTCTCCGGGGGCAGCGGGGCGCTGCTGGCCGCCGCCCTGCTGTTATGCGCGGCGGGATGCTCTACCAAAAAGAATACATGGGCGTCGCGTGCCTACCATAATGTAACGTCGGAATTTAATGTAAAATTCAACGGCAACGAAAGCTTCAGGGAGGGCGTCCGGAAAGCCGACAGGTACACGCCGGATGAATATGAACAGATACCGCCGGTGTTTGCCTATGCGCACCGGGAAATTCCCGGAAAGGTTTCGGGTGAAATGGACCGTACCATAGAAAAATGCGAGAAATTAATCCTCAAACATTCCATTACCGCCAAACCGGCAAAGAAGCCGGACAGCAAGGCAAGCCGGACAGAGCGGGATTTCTACAACCGGAAAGAATTTAATTCGGTGGTAGACGACGCCTGCCTCCTCAGCGGAAAAGCCAATTTATACCTGCATGAATACGACAAAGCCATCCTGATTTTTGACCACCTGCTGACGGAATACCCGAAATCATCGTCGGCGCCGGAAGCGCGGCTGCACCTTGCCGCCGCCCTCATCCTGACCGACAATCCGGAGCGCGCGGAAACCCTGCTGGATGCCGCCGCCAAAGACAAAAAAACGCTGTCGAAAAGACTGACCGCCCTGCTGAACGCCACGTATGCCGAACTGTATATCCGGCAAAAAAAATACGGCGAAGCCGCCGCCCGCCTGAACAGTGCGCTGCAAAGAGAAACGAAGAAAGCCAATAAAATCAGATACTGCTTTATCCTGGCGGAACTCTTCAGCCGGGTAAACCGGAACGATGAGGCCATGACGTACCTGAACAGGATTACCCAACTGAACCCGCCGTACAACGTTGTATTTTCCGCACAGATGCGGAAAGCCGCATTATACAACCCGCGCACGCAGGGCTCGAAACTGAAGGAAGAATTGCGGAACATGCTGGGCGACGAAAAAAACAGGGAATACAGCGACCAGATTTATTTTGCGCTTGCACAGGTGGAACAGCTGTCGGGCAACGATTCGCTCGCCATGGATTACCTGGGAAAATCCATTGCCGCCGAAAGCAGCAACGAATACCGGAAGGCTTTGTCCTATATGATGCTTGCCCGCCATGCCAATGCCGCCAAGCAATTCCCGGAAGCCTATGCCGCCTACATGAATGCCCTGACACGGCTTTCTCCCGACTATCCGCAATATGACTCGCTGGAAAAAACCGCCGGCGGACTGCGGCGGTTAGCGGAAAACACCCGGATCATACAACGCGAAGACAGCCTGCAACGCATTGCCGCCATGCCCGCCGCCGAACGGGAACAGTGGATTGCCGGCATCATTGCGAAAATTACGGAGGAAGAAGAACAGCAGCGGCAGCAGCAGCGGCAGCAACAATATTTCATGTACCAGGAAGAGTACAGCCGCAGCATGGACCCGCAAACAAAAAGCAACTCATGGTATTTCTACAACGTGTCGTCGGTCAACTCGGGACTGTCGTCGTTTAACATGCGCTGGGGGAAACGGAGGCTGGAAGACAACTGGCGGCGCAGGAACAAGCAGGAAACATCTTTTGCCGGACAAACGGAAAACAAAAACACGGCCGCCGGCGAACAGCAACTCTCCAACAAATCGCCCGAATACTACACCCGCGACCTGCCGCTCACGCCCGAAGCAATGGCGGCGTCCGACGAACGGCTGAGCAATGCGCTGTTCCGGCTGGGCGAAGCCTACAGGGACGACGTGCACGAACCGCTGCCGGCTATCGCGGCTTTCCGGACGCTGGACGGCCGTTTCCCGCAAAACGATAACCGCGCGTCCGTCTACTACTACCTGTATAACCTGTATACCGAAACGGACAAGCCCGACAGCGCCGGCTACTACAAACAGCTCCTGATCGCCAACTACCCGAAAACGCCGCTGGCGCAACAGCTGACCAACCCCAACTACTTTGCGGAACAGCAGGCGGAAAAAGCGGCAATGGATGCACAGTACGAAAAAATATTCGAAACCTACAATGCACAGCAGTATGTTGAAGCCGGCAACATGGCGCAACAAATGATAGACCGCTTTCCCAACAGCTTATTGCAGCCGCAGCTGGAATTTATCCGCGCCGTGAGCGCAGGCGCGGGCGGCAACATCGCTGCCTACAAAAGCGCCCTGACGGCGATAGTGCAACAATATCCCGCCTCCGACATTGCGAAAACCGCTGCGGAAACAATCGCCCTGCTCGAAAAACAGGAATTGCAGTACACGCCGCCCGACAGGGAACCTGCCGCCGGCACGGCCATTGCCCCGGCGGCCCCGGCGGTAGAAACGCCGTACCTGTTTTCCACCACGGAACACTATGCCGGATTTATCTGCGAACCCTCAAAAGACACGGCTGCCCTGCTGTTTGCCCTCGAATCGTACAATGCCGACGCGCACATAGAAAAAAACCTGGAGGTCACGATTTACAAAATCGGCGAAAACTACGTAATAACCATCATACGCGCTTTCCCGACTTTGACGGAAGCCAAAAACTATGCGGACGCGCTGGGAAATAATGCCGCTTTGGAGCATTTCCCCCCCCGGGAATACCGGAAAGTGTTGATAACGCCTGAAAACTTAGACCTCCTGATGCAATCGAAAGACATTGCCGCCTACCTGAATTTCTTTACAAAAAATTATTTGCAGCCATGAACATAACCATTTCCGGGCCGGACGACCTGCCACTGGTTGCGAAAGCGTTGTTGCCTGCCCTGCAGCACGCGAAAGTAGCAGCTTTCCATGGCGACATGGGAATCGGGAAAACAACGCTGATAAAAGCACTCTGCAGGGCGCTCGGAACAACAGACACCGTCAACAGCCCCTCCTTTGCACTGGTTAATGAATACCGCGACGGCGGCGGAAACCCCGTATACCACTTCGATTTTTACCGCATTCAAAACATTGAAGAGGTTTACGATTTGGGCTACGAAGAATACTTTTACGGCGGACACGTCTGCCTCATCGAATGGCCCGAAAAAGTGCACTCCATCCTGCCGCCCGACGCCCTGCACGTCTATTTGCAGCTGTCGAAAAAAGGCAACCGGATCATACGCTTCTGATGCCGGAAAACGGATCATCGAAACCGCGAAATCACAACATAAAAATGGAAATGCCGGCAACCGGCGGACTTTGTTGCCACGGGGGGGCGTCAACGTAAGTCGAGGTCTTATGCAACTTTGAAATTGCTTTTCATTTCATTTTTTATTACGCAGGTTGAACCGTCCGCGAGGGCAAAATACCACTAGCAGGACGTCCTGCAACCGTCCGCGAGGGTAAAATGCCACTTGCAGGCCGTCCTGCAACCCTCCCCGAGGGCAAAATACCACTTGCAGGACGTCCTGCAACCCTCCCCGAGGGCTTCTCATTTTTAAATTATGCAGGTAGAACCTGTGAAGAATCAGGAATTATTGCCGTCGGATGAAAAGGAATCCGGCTCCTTTCAATGTTGCATTTTGAAGATTGAAGATTGAAGGGCGGCAAGCGCACAATGGCGTTAGCCGCATTAATCACATCAACGGCAACCTTAGTAGAAATGACGGCATGACCGCCACCCCGCGCGGGCGGCAGGCGATATAAAAAGCGCGGACGGTGCGCCGCGTCTGTACGTGGAAGTTGAAAGTTGAAAGTTGCGCGAAGCGCGTCATGGCGACAGTAGAGACGGGGCGCGCCCCGTCTCTACCTTTCAACTTTCAACTTTCAACTTTCAACTTTCAACTAATTATGAAACTGTTTCTCCATCCTGCTGCCCGGTGCGGGCAAAAACTGCTGTTCGTTACCCTTTTTTCGCTGTGCCTCCACCTGGCGGCCATGGCGCAGACCGTGCGCTACGTGAAGCCCGGCGGCACGGGCACCGTCGACGGCTCCTCGTGGAGTAATGCCTCCGCCGACCTGCAGGAGCGGCGGCATATCCACATTCGATTACCGGGCGGCGGCAGGCAAGGGTTCCCACGGTTTCAGCGGAACGCTCGGCGCAGATTATACCTGCTTTTTTAACGCGAACTGGGGCGTAAGCACAGGCGTGGGCGCAGCCCTGCTCGACGGAGCATATAAACTGTCAACCTTCGAGGAAACCTGCGCCAGCCACGACGGCGAAGAGGATTTCGCGTTTACTTACACGGTGACAAACTACAGCGAAAATCAGCGTGTCCTCCTGCTCACCATACCGCTGCTGCTGCGCGTGGAGACCGGCTGGTTTTATGCGGCTGCCGGCGTCAAGGCGGGCATTCCGCTTGGCGCTTCCTACAAAAACAGGGCCGGCAAACTGCAGGCGTCCGGCTATTTCCCGCAAAGCGACCTCACGCTCTACCATCCGACATTCATGGGTTTCGGCGCCTTCGACAACATCGGAAGCAACGGCGCTTTAAAACTGAAACCGGCGTTCTTCATTTCCGCCGAAGCGGGCTTCAAATGGGACAGGTTTTTTACAGGCTTCTATTTGGATTATAGCTTGACCGGCATGCGGAAAGCACCGGAGCAACCGCAGCATTTAATCCCCTACAACCTGCCCGAGCCGGCAGACTACCGGCCCAACAGCATATTTACCGCCTCCGCCGGCGGCAAGGATTTTGTGGACACCATAGCGCCGCTGATGATAGGCATAAAGGTGGGGGTTATAATTGGCGGCGCAGCCCAAAGCCATGCGGTTGCCGGGATGACCGAACCGTAAAAAACAGCATAACTGAACTTCGGATGGGGAAGCCGGCTACCATCCAGCCGGCTTTTGTCATGATTTCCCTTATGCGGGAGATTTAAAAACAGCGCGGGCGACGAAATTTATCGTCGCCCGCGCCTTTTCATATATATAAAGAGTTTTTGAAAATAATTTGCGGACAGGTACCCGGTTGCAGCGCATGGGGGGCAGGGTGTCAGGCCAGGGCTTTTATCAGTCCCGAGATTTCGTGCATTTGGTCTGTTATGGCAATGCGCTGCGGGCAAAGCGGCAGGCAGTGGTTGCAGCCGATGCAGCGTGTGGCGCGTTCTTTTTCGGCGATGAAGTTGTTCATGGATGCAAGGAATGCCCTCCGTTTTTTCCTGAAATCGCCGTTGCGCGGTGCGTTCGGGTCGGGCACATTGCTTTCGCTGACGCATTTGTTGTAGGTTTTAAATACCAGCGGGATGTTGACGCCGGCAGGGCAGGGCATGCAATATTCGCATTCGGTGCAGGGAACCGGTTTCACCCGTTGAAAAGCCGCCAGGGCTTTGGCCACCGTGGCATGCTGCGCTTCCGTCATCGGTTCGAAGCCGGCCATGGTTTTCACATTGTCCTTTACCTGTTCGAGCGTGGTCATTCCGCTGAGCACCGTAAGCACGTTGGGTTTGGAGGCAATCCACTGAATCGCCCAGGAAGCGGCGCTGCGGTTGGCGTCGGCTTCTTTCAGGATCTGTACCGCATCGGGGTTCAGCGTAGCCAGCATGCCGCCGCGCACCGGTTCCATGATCAGGCAGGGGATATTTCGCTGTTCGAGTTCGTTGTATAGGAATGCGCCGTCAGCGTCCCAGTCCAGATAGTTGGCCTGTATCATCGCAAAGTCCCATTCGTGTTTGCCGGCGAAATAGGGGAAGTCATTGCGGTGTCCGTGGAAGGAAAATCCCAGCCGGCGAATGCGTCCTTCCGCCTTTTGCTGCGCCAAATAATGGTACACGCCATATTCTTCATAAACCCGATCGTAGTCTTCGACGCTGCCGATGCTGTGCAGGAGGTAGAAATCGAAGTAATCGACCTGGCATTTTTTCAATTGTTCGGCAAATATTTCTTTGGCATGGTCGAGGCTTTTAACCATGCGTCCCGGCATTTTATCGGCAAGGTGGAATGTTTCGCGCGGATACCGCTGCAGGGCTTTTCCGATAAAGGTTTCCGACAGCCCCTGGTGATAGAACCAGGCGGTGTCAAAGTAGTTTACGCCATGCCGGTAGGCATAGTCAATCATTTCCATTGCGCGCGGTTCGTCGATGTCCGGCTTCCCCTGCTCCACCAGCGGCAGGCGCATGCACCCGAATGCCAGCAGCGAGATAGCCGCGCCCGTGCGGGGGTCGGTCTTCGTGGCCACGGGGCGGAGGTCTTTGTCGTCCTCTCCGGAGAAGTAGTCTTTCAGCAGCGTATGCTTGACGCCGAACCACAGGCCTGCTGCGCCTGCAATGCCGGCGCCCGCATATTTCAGGGCTTGCCGGCGCGTTACCGTACGTTCACGGCTTTCCGCCGTCTTGTTTTGTGTTTCCATAATATATAAAGTTGTAAAATTTAACCCTGCAAATGTAATGTATTTTATTTGATTTTCAATATCCGTGTACGTGAAAAGTTAAAAGTTGAAAGGTAGAGACGGGGCGCGCCCCGTCTGTACGTGAAAGTTGAAAGTTGAAAGTGGCGCGAAGCGCGTCATGGCGCCAGCCAACTCATAACTCATAATTCATAACTCATGCGAATCAGCAGTAGAGAAATGACCCGAAGGGCCGGACATTCATAACCGCAGGCAAGCGCGGCGCAGCCGCGTCAATGTTGAATTTTGAAGGTTGAAGGGCGGCAAGCGCATGATGGCGTTAGCCAACTCTCAAGCGGTTGCGGGAGGGAACCCTATAATATACCTTCCCCTCCTGCGCTTTTTATACCCATTTCCACTAATAGAATCAAAGCATCAACACGAACCAAACCGTGCTACTTAACGCACATAAATCGGTTCTTACCAGCTTGAGCCGAGTACCACGCAGAACAGCTGCTCACGGCTAAATTGGCACCGTCTACCGTAAGATTGGCCGGAGCCGGTGTGAAAAAGCAGAGGAGATCAGCTTTACACAGCGCGATTCCTTGGGTTATGGTCATCAACTTAAGGCCGTAGGCGGCGCATATCGGGGCAGCCTGATTGGCGGTAGCGTTTGAAGCAGACACAACGCGGGTTTCTGTTACACCCGCGACCGGTTCCGGCAGCTGGCATGCCCACTGGCAGACGTCATCGATATCCTGCAGGTTGCTTTTGCACCCGCAAAGTGAGGCTTTAGCGCCAAAGTCTCCGATCGGGTAAACGGTTGCAGTAATGGAGCGGCGTTCGCTATCGCATTTACCCGCGATCGTGGTCACGGCCGAATAGGTTCCGCTTGTCGTCACCGTCCGGCTGGCACTCAGGCTATTATTTTCCCATTTGATGCCACCGCCATCCTCGCCGGCAGCGGCCGTGATGGTCA
>JAIRYH010000030.1 GCA_031267855.1 Prevotellaceae bacterium | reverse complement strand
CTCAATGGTGCAAAACGGGAAGTTCGCCGCCTGCGCCCGCGCATTGCTTAAGCAGTTAAACAAAGTTGATTTTCCTACGTTGGGCAAGCCCACTATTCCACACTGTAATGACATGATGAATGATGAATGATGAATGATGAATGATGAATAATGAATGATGAGAGAATGAATATTATAACAACAGGCTATTCGCTATCCGGCTTATTGTATATATTTTTAATTTGGTCTTGTAGCAATGGGATGTCGGTTATGATGGCAGCCCAAATTCTTTCGTTTCTTATATTGTAATATCCATGCACCAATACATGCCGCATGGCAATAATATCGTCCCATTCTATCTTCGGATGGTGATGTTTGAATTCTTTTGATAATAAATAAGCGGCTTCGCCCACTATTTCCAAATTTTTTACTACCGCAAAACGCAACATTTTATTGTTACAAAAATCGTCAAAAGATACTCCTTTTGTAAATTCAAAAATATTGTTAATGGCTTCCAATATATGTTGCAAGCGTTCATTATCTCTGGGACGTTCTCTCATAGATTAAAATTTTATCTCGCTGGGCGCTTTCTGCCGCAAAATCAAGCAATGTTCCTTCTTCTACCAAATCCACTTTTTTCCCCAGTAATTTTTGCAGGTCGTTCATCATATGGGTGTACTGGAGCAGTGAAATCCGGCTATCGGGCGTGAATGAAACGAGCAAATCTATATCGCTGTGCCGGGTTGCTTCGCCACGCGAATACGAACCAAACAGCCATGCTTTTTCCACAGGCTGCACGGGGAAGTAGTTCGCTAAAATCTGTTGGATATTACGCTTCATTATGATTTGCCATTTTTACAAATGTACAAAATTATTTCATTCTGTTATTCGGTTTCCTGCCTGCCGGCGGTTGTTTGCCGCGCATGGCCGGCTGCTTGCCGGCGGCGGCACACGGTATCCACCCCGCTTCCGGTTTGCCGTATTTCCAGCCCCACCGGAGAAAGGCGAGCCCCGCCACAATAAACGGCAGGCTGAGCCACTGCCCCATATTGAAGAACATGTTTTCTTCAAACTGCACCTGCGGTTCCTTGATGAATTCTATCGCAAACCGCGCGCCGAACAGGAGGATCAGAAATACGCCGAACAGCATGCCGCGCTTGAGTTTCGGCAACTGTTTGGTATATAAATACCGCATGATAAAAAATATCAGGAAGTACGCCGTCGCTTCATAGAGTTGTGTCGGGTGGTGCGGGACGGTTTCGGCATTGCGCATGAAAATAAATCCCCACGGGAGTGCTGTTGCGGCTCCGTAAACTTCGGAGTTCATCAGGTTGCCGATGCGCACAAACGCGCCTGCCAGCGGCACAACGAGGACAATCCGTTCCAGCGCCCAGAGGTAGGGTATTTTTCGCTTGCGGCTCCACCAGAGCAGTCCCAGCAAAATGCCTGCAGCGCCGCCATGGCTCGCCAGGCCTTGATAGCCGGTGAATTCAAAGTGCGGCGAAAAACGTACCGGCAAAATTATTTCCAGCGGGTTGGTAAGAAAGGCCGACGGCTGATAAAATAAAAAATGCCCCAAACGCAGCCCCACAAGGGTAGAGATGACGGCCGTCATGGCAAAATTATCAAACAGCACCGGCGGTAACTGTTCGCGGCGAAAAATATTGCGCAGCACAAAGTAGGCTAAAACAAATCCGCCCACGAGCAGTACGCCGTAGTAGCGCAAATGGATAGCTCCAAGCGAAAAAATTTCGGGATTGACGTCCCACCGGATACTCAAAAAAGAATGCATAAAATGATTTGTTATTTGTTATTTACTGTTTCATTCGTCACGGCCCTTCACACCGGCCGCCTATTTCGATTTCTCCAGCGTGAAGGCAAAGACCGTGCCGACGTTCAGCTCGCTTTTCACGTTGATGGTTGCGCCGTGCGCATCGATAATATGTTTAACAATGGCCAGTCCCAGTCCGCTGCCGCCGTGTTCGCGCGAGCGGTGTTTATCTACCCGGTAAAACCGTTCAAAGACGCGCGGAAGGTGGTCGGGGGCAATGCCGATGCCGTTGTCTTTTACTTCCACCAGAATGCGGTCGTGCAGGTCGGAGAACAGCACGTTTGTTTCGCCGCCTTCGCGCCCGTAGTTGATGGAATTGCCTGTCAGGTTGGTCAGCACCTGCGAAATGCGCTGCCTGTCGGCATACGCCATGATGCGACCCGTTGCCGGACGCTGCAGGGATAGCCGTATGTTCTTTTTTTCGGAAACAATTTCGTATGCCGCAAAAATTTCTTCCACCAGGATGACCAGGTTAAAAGATGTTTTGTGCAGTACGATTTCCCCTGTTTCCAGTTTGTTGATGGTCTCCAGCTCGTCTATCAGGGAAATCAGCCGTTCGATATTCCGTTCGCAGCTTTCCAGGTATTTCCGGTTGATGGACGGGTCTTCCAGGCCGCCGTCGAGCAGGGTGAGGAGCTGCCCCTGTATCGCAAAACTCGGCGTTTTCAGTTCGTGCGACACATTCCCTAAAAATTCCTTGCGGAACTGTTCCATCGCCGAAAGCCGGCTGATTTCCCTTGTCTGTTCTTCCGCCCACTGGGCTACTTCGCGGTTCACCTGTTCCACAATGTCGCCCGAACGCGGCACGGTGCGCAGCTTGCTCCGTACGGCGCTCATGTTGTAAATGGTTTTGTAGATCGGCGTAATCTTTTTTATGACAAAATCTTTCAGCACGATGTATGCAAACACGTACAGCACGGCAAAGACAAGGGCATTCACCACCAACACCATTTTCAAGCTGTCGGGCTTGCCGAACACGATGGTAGAAGTGATGCTGACGCCTACCGCCACAAAGGCGATGATGAACGCAATGGTGGAATGGGTAAAAAATTTCATAGTTTTAACCGTGAAAAAACGCTTAACGGCAACCGCTTTCCGAAACGGTCGCACAAAAACAGTTCTCCAAATTCTTTTTCGCGCGCGGCGCCGAACACGCCGGCGGTGACGGTATCGGCGACCAGCGCCGAAAATCCGTTTGAATACAGGTTCAGCACCAAAAAACTGTCGTGCGGCGCCAGAATCTTTTTACATTCCTGCAACAGTTCCAGCAAACATTCGTCCAGTTTCCATTTTTCGCCGGCGGGACCATGCCCGTAGGCCGGCGGGTCAAGGATAATGCCCTGGTAACGGTTATGGCGTTTTGCCTCGCGCCGCACAAACGTCAGGGCGTCTTCCACCACCCAGCGGATGCCGTCCTGCCCGCTTGTTTCCATGTTCTCGCGCGCCCAGGTTACCACCTGCCGCACGGCGTCCAGATGGGTCACGTCGGCGCCGGCAGCCTTTGCCGCCAGCGACGCGGCGCCGGTGTAGGCAAACAGGTTCAGGATTTTCGGCCGGGGTGTTTTCAGTTCCCGCACGGCGGTATAAATATAGTCCCAGTTCGGCGCCTGCTCGGGGAATACGCCCACATGCTTGAATGCCGTCAGCCCCAGTCGCAGGCGGAAGTGCAGACCGCCCTTTTGATAACGGACAGGCCATTGGTCGGGCATTGCTTTCAGGCGGTTCCAGGTGCCGCTGTCTTCCTTGCCCGCCCTGCCGAAGCTTGCGCCGGTGGTGTACGACGTATGCGCCTGCTGCCGCCATGCCGCATCCGTCAAGGTCTTTTGCCAGACGGCCTTCGGCTCGGGGCGCGCCAGCACGTGGCTACCCATGCGTTCGAGTTTTTCAAACCCGCCGCTGTCTATCAGCTCGTAGTCGTTCCAGTTATCAGGCGAAAGCAGTAGCATTTTAATGGGATTAATGTGCTGATGGGATTAATG
>JAIRYH010000051.1 GCA_031267855.1 Prevotellaceae bacterium | reverse complement strand
AACATCCCGCAGCACGGGCAGCCGTCGGAGTTTTTGAAGAAAAAGGGGTATCACGGCTTTGTGGTGCGCTACCGCAAGGAAAGCGAAACCGAGTGGCACGAACGGCACACCACCCGCCTCCACATCACCCTGCTCTTCGACAGCGGCGACGAAGGCACGCACCTCCTCCTGACCACCGCCTGGATCAATCCGCGCATCCAGCATGGCCCCTGGAGCGACGAACTCCGGGTGCTCGTCAATTAGCACCGGAACGGTGCATGGTGCACCGTGCACGAAAGGCGCAGGGCAGAAAGAAGCACTTTCTGCCCTGCGGACTTTTTTAGTTGAAAGTTGCGCGAAGCGCGTCATGGCGTCAGCCAACTCTTAGTTCTTAGTTCTTAACTCTTAGTTCTTATATCGTTTTCAGGGTTTCGACGAGGAAGTTCCAGCATTTTCCGACGGTGTCGATTTTTACCCTTTCGTCGGGCGAGTGGGGCGAGCGGATGGTGGGGCCGCAGGAGATCATGTCCCAGTGGGGGTATGTTCCGCCCAGCAGTCCGCATTCCAGTCCGGCGTGGATGGCTTTTACTTCGGGTGTTTTGCCGTATAGTTTTTGGTATACTTCTTTCATCGTCCGGAGCACGGTGGAGGCGGGGTTGGGCTTCCAGCCCGGGTAGCCGCCCGTGAAGCGGACTTCGGCGCCGGCCAGGGTAAACACCGCGCCCATCATGGCGGCCAGGTCGTCTTTGGCCGAGTCGACCGAGCTGCGGAGGAGGCAGGAGATGCGGGCAGTGTCTTTTTCCAGTTTCACGATCGCCAGGTTGCTGGATGTTTCTATCAGGCCGGGCACGGAGTCGCTCATGCGCATGACGCCGTTCGGGCAGGCGCAGACTGCGAGGATGAGGGCTTTTTGTATTTTTTCGTCTATTGTTTTTTCCGGTGTGCCGGCGGGTTCGATGGCGATGTCCAGGTTTTCTTCGGTTACCGCGAGTTCGGCGGCAATGGTCCGGAAAGCGGCGTCAACGGCCTGTTTCGCGGCGGCGACCTTGTCGGCGGGCAGGAGGATGACGGCAAATGCTTCGCGCGGAATGGCGTTGCGCAGGCTGCCGCCGTCGACCGATGCCAGGCGCATTCCAAATTCTGCGGAGAGCTGGTGCAGCAGGCGGAACATGATTTTGTTGGCGTTGCCGCGTCCGAGGTTGATGTCCATGCCGGAGTGTCCGCCGCGGAGGCCTTTTACCGAGAGGCGGAATGCTTCATAGCCCGCCGGCGCCGGTTCTTCCGTGCCGCGGAAGAGGAAGCTGCCGTCGAGCCCTCCGGCGCAGCCGACATAGAGTTCGCCTTCGTCTTCCGAATCGAGGTTGATCAGTATGTCGCCCTTGAGGAGTCCCGGCTTCAGGCCGAAGGCGCCGGTCATGCCGGTTTCTTCGTCGATGGTGAAGAGGGCTTCCACGGGGCCGTGCGAAAGGTCGGCGGCTTCGAGCACGGCCATGGCCATGGCTACGCCGATGCCGTTGTCTGCGCCGAGGGTGGTGCCTTTGGCGCGTACCCATTCGCCGTCGGCGAAGGCGGTGATCGGGTCTTTTTCAAAGTCGTGCTGCGTGTCGCTGTTTTTTTGGGGCACCATGTCCAGGTGCGCCTGCAGGATAACGCCCCTGCGGTTTTCCATGCCTTTTACGGCAGGTTTGCGGATAATCACGTTGCCGGTTTCGTCGACAATGGTTTCCAGTCCGAGCCGTTTTCCGAAGTCCGTCATGCAGGCGACTATTTTTTCTTCGTGCTTTGAGGGGCGCGGGATTTGCGTGAGTGCATGGAAATGTTTCCATACACGTGCCGGTTCCAAATTTGCAATGCTCATGGTTTGTTAATTTTTTAAGTTGTTAAATTTTTCGCTGCTGCGGCGTTTCCACAGCGCTTTTGTTAAAATATGTATTTTTTACGGATACAAATGTAATAAAAATTTTGGGATTACGGGCGCGTGGGGCGACGGCGGGGCCAGGGGCGCTTTTAAGGTTATTCCAGCTCTTTGAGCGGATCCCAGAACAGTTTATCGAAATCAAGCACCCTGTCTTTTTTTACTTTTATTCCTTCGGCCCGGAGGCGGCGCTGCATCTCTCCGGGCGAGCCGAAGTGCATTTTTCCGCTCAGCAGTCCGTTGCGGTTGACCACGCGGTGGGCCGGCACCTCCGGCTGTCCGTGCGCCGCATTCATCGCCCATCCGACCATGCGCGCCGACTGCGCCGAGCCCAGCGCCCGCGCTATGGCGCCGTAACTCGTCACACGACCGCGGGGCACGAGTTTTGCGATTTCCCACACCTGTTCAAAAAAAGAGAGATCATGCATGGCGGCTATTCCAGGCGCCGGCAAATCATGATGGCTGTAAGGCGGGGAAGGTTTCATCGGGCACTGGATTTTTTTTGCAAAGATACAATTTTCACGGGCAACCGGGGGCCGGTTATCCGGATAACTGGGTTAAAAGAACCGGACGCCGGCCGGCGCACGGCCTTGCGTTCCGCAAAAATCCGCTGTTTCAGCCGGACTTCCCGGTTGCCCCGGCATCGGCCCGTAAAAATTAAATTTGCCCTGCTCCCAAAAAATTCGTACATTCGCAACTCCATTTCAGCAAATTCAGCAAAGAATATTAAAGCATGGCAAAAACAATCAGCAAAATAACCGGCAGGAAAGCGACAGCCGGGCCGGCGGCGAAAAGAAAACCGGCGGCGGCGAAAAAAACGCCCACCAAAACCGGGAAAGACGCGAAAAAGCCCGCCCCTGCGAAGAAAACAGTACGGAAAATAAAGAACAGCACAGCGGTTGACGTCATTGTCCAGGCGCTGCTCGACAAAAAGGCGCAGCAGGTCGTGTCGCTGGATTTGACGCCGCTGGACGCCGCCATCTGCGACCACTTTGTCATTGCCCATGCCGACGCCGGCACGCAGGTGCTTGCCCTTGCCGACAATGTCGAAAAGGAAATGCAGGAAAAAATGCGGGAAAAACCCTTCCGCCTGCAGGGAAAAGAAAATGCCTTCTGGATTATCGCGGACTACGGCGACGTGGTGGTGCATATTTTCCAGACTGCCTGGCGCACGTTCTACCGCCTCGAAGACCTCTGGGCCGACGCCATCCTGAAAAACTACAGTGAAGAATCGAACTAACCGATAAAACGAATGAACGGAACATTACCCCCCTCCCAGCAACGCCCGCAGTTGCCGCGCAAGAACAATACGCCCAAAAAGGGATTGAATCCCGTCTGGATCTGGCTGATGCTGGGAGGCATATTTATTTACTTCTGGACGTCCTATAACGCCGTCGAGCCGCAGAAAGCCGAATGGCAGGAAGTGAAAGACCGCATGCTGCCCTCCGGCGATGTGGACAGGCTGACTATTATTACCAACCAGGACAAGGTGAATGTATTTATCAGGAAAGACAGCCTGGAGAAATACAAAAACCGTTTTTCGTCCCTTCCGAAAGAGGGGCCGCATTTCTACTTCATCAGTCAATCCGATTTCAACGTGTTCCAGACCGTAGAAACGGTCAACGCTGCCCTTCCGGAAGGCAACAGGGTCATCATAGAAACCGAAGTGCACAATAATTATTTTGCACGCATCCTGGACTGGCTGCTGTTTCCCGTACTGCTTATCGCATTATGGTTTTTGCTTTTCCGCGGAATGTCGCGCGGCATGGGCGGCGGCGGCGGCATGGGCGGCATTTTTACGGTCGGCCGTTCCAAGGCGCAGCTGTTCGACAAGGACAATAAAAATAAAATTACGTTCAAAGACGTGGCAGGCCTGGAAGAAGCCAAGGTCGAAGTCATGGAAATCGTAGACTTCCTTAAGAACCCGAAAAAATATACCGACCTTGGCGGCAAAATCCCCAAAGGCGCATTGCTCGTGGGGCCCCCCGGCACCGGAAAGACACTGCTGGCAAAAGCCGTGGCCGGGGAAGCCGATGTGCCGTTTTTTTCCATGTCGGGTTCCGATTTCGTAGAAATGTTTGTAGGCGTCGGGGCGTCGCGCGTTCGCGACCTCTTCCGGCAGGCGAAAGAAAAAGCGCCGTGCATTGTGTTCATTGACGAGATCGACGCCGTAGGACGCGCACGCAGCAAAAATGGCGGTTTCACCGCTAACGACGAACGCGAAAACACCCTGAACCAGCTGCTCACCGAAATGGACGGCTTCGGCTCCAACAGCGGGGTGATTATCCTTGCCGCCACCAACCGCGCCGACGTGCTCGACGGCGCATTGATGCGCGCCGGCCGCTTCGATCGCCAGATTCATGTGGACTTGCCGGAACTGAAAGAACGCGTCGAAATTTTCAAAGTACATTTGCGCGGGCTGAAGCTGGTAAAAGGTTTCGACCTGGACTTCCTTGCCAAACAGACACCCGGATTCTCCGGCGCAGACATTGCCAACGTGTGCAACGAAGCGGCGCTGATTGCAGCACGGAAAAACAAACCCTCCATCGACCGGCAGGATTTCCTGGACGCCATTGACCGCATTGTTGGCGGACTGGAACGGAAAAGTAAAATTATTTCGGCAACGGAAAAACGCACCATCGCCTTCCATGAAGCGGGACACGCTACCGTAAGCTGGTGGATGGAACATGCCAATCCGCTGGTGAAAGTAACGATTATCCCGCGCGGACGCGCCCTGGGCGCAGCGTGGTACCTGCCCGAAGAACGGCAAATCACTACCACCGAACAAATGCTCGACGAAATGGCTGCCACCCTCGGCGGACGCGCCGCAGAAGAACTGACATTCGAAAAAATTTCGACCGGCGCAATGAACGACCTGGAAAAAATCACCAAACAGGCGTATGCCATGGTAGCGTATTTCGGCATGAGTAAAAAGGTGGGCAACATCAGCTATTATGATTCCTCAGGGCAAAGCGACTACTCGTTCAGGCATCCGTACAGCGAAAAAACGGCGGAACTGCTGGACGTCGAAGTGAAACGCCTGATTGATTCATCCTATAAACGTGCAAAGGATATTTTAACGACACATCGCAAAGGCTTTACCAAACTGGCGGAGCTGCTGCTTGAACGCGAAGTGATTTTTGCAGAAGACCTGGAAAAAATCTTCGGCAAACGCAAAACGCAAAACGACTCCGGAGAAAAAACGACTCCGAAAAAACGGCAGGCGTCCACTAAGCAGACAACACATCAATGAAAAATTTGCTCACACGCACGGTCAGCGGCATTGTTTTTATCGGCATCATGGCGGGCTGCCTCCTGAACGGCGCGATTCCGTATACCTTCCTCATGGTGCTCCTGATGACGGGCATGCTCCTGGAATTTTATACCCTGACGCTGGGAAAAGGAAAATGGCTGCAAAAAATAAACGGCATGACGCTGGGCATTGCCTTATGGTGCATGATGTTCCTGCCGTCCTGTATGCCTGCCGCCCCTACCCTGCCGGTCGTCCTGGCGGCGATGACCCTACTTCTGGCAGGACTGTTTATTCAACAGCTTTACCGGAAAGACGAAAAAACATTTGCGACGGTTGCCTATGTCCTGCTCGGCCTCATATATATTGCCCTGCCGCTGTCCGTAATAAACGTTGCTTTTCTTCACGACGTCAGCGGCAAACTGTTGCTAAGCCTGTTCATCATCCTTTGGAGCAACGATGTGGGCGCGTATGTCTTCGGCATGCTGTTCGGGCAGGACGGAAAACACAAGCTGGCGCCTTCCATTTCGCCGAAAAAATCATGGGAAGGTTTTGCCGGCGGCGTGCTTGCGGCGCTGGGCGCCGGCTGCCTGCTGTCGTCGCTCGGGTGGGTGACTTACGGGCTGCCGCATACGCTGGTCATCGCCCTGCTCATCGCAGTATTCGGCGTCTTCGGCGACCTGGTAGAATCCAAGCTCAAACGCAGCGTCGAAGTGAAAGATTCCGGCAAGCTCATTCCGGGGCACGGCGGTCTGCTCGACCGCTTCGATGCGGCACTGATGGCTTTGCCGGTAGCTTGCCTGTATATTTTTATCGTACACGTATTGTTAAATTAACCCGATTCCCGAAATGAAAATTCATAAAGAAGGACGCGGAATTATTATAGCCTGCCTGGTTTTCGCGATCGCGATTACCGGCATTACGGCGCTGTGTTTCGGCGCCGGATGGATTTCCGGACTGGTGGCAGCGGCGGCATTGTGGCTATTCCTGTTCGTTTGCTGCTTTTTCCGCGCCCCCTCGCGCGTGCCGGTTACCGGAGACAACCTCGTATTGGCCGGCGCCGACGGAAAAATTGTGATCGTAGATGAAGTATATGAACCGGAATATTTGAAAGCCCGCTGCATGCAGGTATCTGTTTTCATGTCGATATTTAACGTACACGCCAATTACTTTCCGGTCGGCGGGACAATTGACTATTTCCGGTATCATCCCGGAAAGTACCTGGTAGCATGGCATCCGAAATCATCGGAAAAAAACGAACGCACCACGGTGGTGGTTAACCACAACGGCGTGCCTGTCCTTTTCCGTCAAATTGCCGGGCTGCTTGCGCGCCGTATCGTATGCTACGCAAAGGAGGGAATGACGGTGCAGCAGGGCGGTGAAACCGGTTTTATAAAATTCGGCTCGCGGGTAGATATTTTCCTTCCCCTGGGCTCGGAGATTAAGGTCAGGGAAGGCGACAGGGTGAAAGCCACACAAACAGTAATTGCAACACTGGCATGAACAAACTGGCGCGATACATCATAATAGTTGCCATGGTGGCGCTGATTGCCTTTTTAGCGTGGTATTTCAGCAACATTGTTGCCTGCATCATTATCGCCGCCGTACTCTCCATTATCGGCAAACCGCTGATGCAAGCCATGGACAGGATACGCATCAAAAATTACAAATTACCACGCATACTGCGTGCGGCGGTTACTTTGCTGATGATATGGAGCGTATTTTTTTCATTGCTTTTTTTCCTGCTGCCGGCGGCAGTCAATCTTATCAACCAGCTATCCCATATAGACATTCAGCAGGTGCTGCTGGATATGGAACACTCGCTGGATGCGGTGCAGGCATGGATTGCGCAGAACATCCCGGGTGTTGACGCCGCCTTTTCGCTGCGCGATACGCTTGCCGGCGGACTGACGCATCTTTTCAGCAATACATTACTCTTAAATCTGTTTGGCTCGGTAACCAATACAATAATAAATTTCGTTGTGGGCGCGTGTATTGTATCGTTCATTACGTTCTTCTTTTTGAAGGAAGAAAATCTGTTTACCCATGGCGTGCTTCTGCTTTTCCCTGCAAAACACGAAGCAAATGCCGCGATAGCGCTGCATGCCGTCAACCAGCTGCTGTCGCGGTATTTCATTGGAATTTTCATCGACATGCTGTGCATGGCGCTTCTGGTTACGCTCGGATTGACGCTGATTGCCGGCTTGCCGTTCCACATAGCGGTGGTACTGGGCTCGCTGTCCGGCATCCTTAATGTGATTCCGTACATCGGCAGCATTACCTCGGCGCTGACGGGCATCCTGATCGGCATGCTGATGAACATAAACGGATCGGGTAATCCTTCCGACACATGGGTCGTCATTGTAGCGATGGCATGCGTTTATACCGGTGCGCAAACGATTGATGCGGCGGTGCTGCAACCGTTCATTTACTCAAAAAGCGTCCGCACGCATCCGCTGGAAATATTTTTGGTGATATTGATTGCCGGAAGCGTCGGCGGCATTCTGGGCATGCTGGTAGCCATTCCCGCCTACACGGTGGCGCGTGTATTTGCCAAGCAGTTTTTTAACCAGTTCAGGGTAGTACAAAAATTAACCGAAAAAATATAATGCAGATTCTTTTAACGAACGATGATGGCTTCCGTGCGCCGGGCCTGGCGGCGCTGACCGGAATAATGAGACCCTATGGCAATGTAACGGTCGTGGCGCCGGAAGAAATGCAATCGGGCATGTCAAGCGCCATAACCACAAAAATACCGGTGCGCCTGCGAAAAATAACTTCCGGAAAAGGTTTGGAAATCTATGCGTGCAGCGGAACGCCGGTCGACTGCGTAAAACTGGCGATAAACCACATACTCCCGCAAAAACCGGACTTGCTGGTCTCCGGCATCAACCACGGCGCCAATGCATCGAGCGCAGTAATTTATTCCGGAACGCTGGGAGCCGCCATGGAAGGCGCTTTGTACGGCATTCCCTCCATCGGCTTTTCTCTGGCTAACGACGCGGCGGACGCCGATTTTGACACATGCAAAATTTACGGAACGAAAATAATCGACCGGATTTTAGCGCATCCCTTCGCGCCGCACGTATTCCTGAATGTGAACTTCCCGGCATTACCTGCCACGGAAATAAAGGGCGTCAGGCTGACGCGGCAGCATAAGGGGTCATGGACGAAAGAATTTGAAAAACACACCGACCCGCACGGACGCAGCTACTATTGGCTGACCGGCGATTTCGTGAACCATGAACCCGACGCGTGCGACGCCGACGAAAACACATTGCATGCCGGCTACATTTCCATTGTCCCGCACCACCTGGACATGACCGACTACAACGAACTGCGACGCCTGCAGAAAGAATGGCAGTGGTAGCGCCGGGCGCCCGGCAACCCCCATGGAAAAACACCTAAATCCCTAAACCATGACACGCAGGGTCATTTTATTCGGCAGCATCTTCTTCTATTTTGTTATCGTTTTTTGCTTCGGAAAAAC
>JAIRYH010000129.1 GCA_031267855.1 Prevotellaceae bacterium | reverse complement strand
CCGATTATCCGGCAACCATGTAGAAAAAAATCCGGACCGGAATAGGGCGCGAACAGTTGGGCTTCGACGGCGCAATTATTTCGGACGACCTGGCGATGGGCGCTATTGCCGATATGTTTCCGCTGGAAGAAGCATTGGAAAAAGCGATCAATGCAGGCGTGGATATTCTTTGCCTGTCAAACAACGGAAGCGTTTACAAACCGCACATGGCGCAAAATGTTATTGACGTCATTTATACTTTGGTGCAAACAGGAAAAATCACGCCGCAACGTATCGATGAATCGTACCGGCGTATTCAGAAACTGAAAGCATCCCTGTAAATTGGAATCCGCATCTGTAAAATTATCTACCGCTTATTGGGCGCCCATACAGTATTATGCAAAATTGGTTTCGGCATCCCTTGTTTTACTGGAACAGCACGAGCATTATCTGAAACAGACGTATCGCAACCGCTGCCGGATTGCCGGAGCGAACGGCGCGTTGCAAATGACGGTTCCCGTTGTAAAGCGGCACGGTGAAAAAATGCCCATCCGCGAGGTACGCATTGATTACTCGGAAGCGTGGCAGCGCCATCACTGGAGAGCCTTTGAATCGGCATACCGTTCCTCGCCATTCTTTGCTTATTATGCAGACGATATTCGTCCGTTTTATGAAAAAAAAGAAACTTTTTTATTTGACCTGAACGAAAAAATTTTACGGACGGTTTGTGAATTGCTCGACATAAAAACAGCTATCGGCTATACGGAGCAATTTTGTCTTCCCGGCGGTCATCCTGCCGATTATCGTTATTCCATCACGCCCAAAACATCCTGTTCAAGCCACGCCGGTTTTTGCCGGCAAACATACTATCAGGTTTTCGCCGCCGCCCATTCTTTCCTTCCGAATTTAAGCATATTGGATTTGCTGTGCAATGAAGGACCCCATAGCCTGCAAATCTTGACAGCCTGCACACTTTAATAAAAAAAGCAAGCGTTAAGAACGACGCTGTAGCCATTCTTAACGCTGTTGTAATTCGCAGTTTCTTTCAAGTCTTTAAAATCGGTACGCAAGCGTCAACATGACCTGATGACCTAAATAGTCGGCCGTAATTAACGGTGACGAACTATATGTATGGAAATCTTCCGACGTTGTAGAATAGCGGTAAGCAACATCCACAGAGGCATAACCGAATCGGTAGCCGAAGCCGCCGGAACCGGCAATTACGTTTTTAAAACTGTTTGTCGGTGCGCCCAGGTAACTAAAGCCGGCACGAACAAAGAAGTCTTTCAGGCGCACTTCGCCGCCAACGCGGAAATTCATGGATACACTGGTAGCGTCGGACGTCAAATAATCATTGATTGCACGAATATTATCCGTAGCAGTCGGCGTCATGTTGTCAAAGTCGCCGTCCAAAGAGGTCAGGTTGTTCGTTACCACCTCGTAATCGAGTGAAAAAACAGCGATGGTATTCAATGCGTACGATGCGTTCAATGATAAGTGCCACGGTGTACGCAGTGTGAAATCGTACTTGTCCTCATCCAAAGATGTATTGACATTTATGTCGCCTTTCGTCTGTACCGACAACGAGTAAAATACCGGCGACTGTACCGCCACACCCACCGTGAAACTTTCCATCGGTTTGTACAGTATGCCAAACCGTGCATTAAAGCCTCTTCCTTCTATAGAGGAAGCCGTTTCGTGCAAGATATTTGTTTCCACATTCGTAAACGATCCGGATTCGTCATACGTATCTCTCCGCTCGTATCTCAAATCGCTAAGTCCTGCCGAAACGCCGAGGTATAGCTTGTCGAGGCAGGAAGTGCCGAACGACAGGGTATATTCGCCGGCATGACCTGTTGTGGTGACGCGCTGCTGCTGCCCCTGCTGCGTATAGTCAGGATGTATCGTGTATGTACTATTCACTCTATTAATGAACGGTGCGGTTTCCGCCCAGGAATAATAGCCCGAATAATGGTTATTTGCTTTGCCAATCATATACTGTGCTAATGATTCTTCGCTCGACGGCGTTCCCTGCATGCTGTAGTAAGTGTTGAAATTATTGTACAGGTTGTAGCCGAACGAGACATTGAAACGATTGAAAGTCCTGTTGTCGTTACCGAAACTGTAGGCAATGGCTGCCCCGTTTATTACAAAAGAATTGCGGGAATCCTGCTCTCCATTGGACGTGGCTTTGCGAATATCCACACTTGGGGTTAACATTATTTGTCCTGTGCGGAATGAACCCAACGCCGCCGGATTTACGTTTATCGATGCATATTCGGAAGAAAGCGCTCCTACCGCTCCTCCCATTGCCATGCCGCGCGATGTGCCGTAATTGGTTTGCTGGGAAAATTTCACTATTTCATTCGCTGTTTGTGCAAACAATAAACTCGTTATGCCGGCAAACAATAAAGACATAATTATTCTTTTCATAATGTTCCTTATATTTCTTATTCGTAATAATTTAATTGCGCAAATTTATAAAAAATTAATTGATAATGAAATTTTTTTAACTTTTTTTAACCTTTTTTTGTTCTCATTAAAACCGAAAACCTAACGTTACCATGAATTTATTGGAAAACACATTGGTGGCGACTTTATTGGAATTTCCGTTGTAAAGTATGTAGTTTTCCTTTATTTTCGGTGCAAACGAATAGGCGGCGTCTATTGAAAAAAACCGCCCGCGGTAGCCGAACCCGACCGAACCTATCTGTATGTCCTCATAATCTTTCCGCGCATTTTGGTAATAGGCGTAGCCGGCGCGTACGGCAAAGTCGTTTATTTTGTATTCCCCGCCGATGCGGATATTGGCAGTTGTTCGGCACGCTGTCTTCAAACCGTCGTTTATTTTTCCGTAAATACCTGTCGAACCGTTTTCTTCATACATTTCCGTATTGCCGTAATTTATGCCTTCATAATCGACGCTCAGCAAAGCTACCGAGCCGAAAGTATAGGCAATGCCCACACCCCATTTCATGGGCGAAGTAATCCGGTAATCGTCGTGGCCTTCTATCTCTTTCTCCTTTTTTTCGCTGGTAAAGTCTGCCGTCATCCGTTCTTTCCATGTATCCCGGAGAGAGAGACGGGTTGGCGTGTGGACGTAGGCGCCCAAACGCAAACCGTCCACCGGCCGCACAATGGCGCCGAATTTCAAGTTATAACCTGTTCCTTCCGTATATACACTTGTTTCACGGGCTAGCCCCCTGTAGCCTGTGGCCGTGAAATCGGCATAATTGACGGCATTTTCACGATATTCTTCATAAAAATCATTCACAATATCCTGCAAGCCGAACGTCATACCGAAATAAAACCGGTGCGACACGTTTATTCCGAAATTAAATGCATATTCGCCTACATAACCCGACTGGTCGCGGTAGAATGCATGGTTTACATCGCCCATTTGATAAATCAGTTCGAGGCTGTCGGGATAAGTGGCATTAAAATTTTCCGTGGCGCCGATATATTGTCCGTCCTGGTTCGTTATATACTTGATCAGTCCGGTTTCCATCGCCAGCCATTCGGTATTGTTCGCATCCTTATCAAATGAGGCATGCGGTACTTTGGTCAAGCCAAGCGATAATGCCCGGGGAAGCGAAACATCTCCCGATCGTCCGGATGCCGAAAAGCGTTGCGTATTATTTTGTAATTTATTGAATCCGATACCGAAATTAAAACCTACCACGCCGGTTGTATTGTGCGTATCGAAAGCCGATACCCATCCGATGTTTCCAAGTCCTATGCGTGCCTTGGAGTCGGATGCGTCGTTATTCAGGTAGCTTGTTGATGTTTTGTTTGTCATCAGTTCCGGTGTAACGGAAAATTCCGAA
Organism: Prevotellaceae bacterium; assembly: GCA_031267855.1. The sequence continues at coordinate 1,886 of JAIRYH010000129.1, read as the reverse complement.
GAGCGGAATACCGCCACGCCGGCAGGGTTGATGCTTAACGTCGTGAAATCGCCGCCAAGGGCAGCAAAGGCGCCGCCCATGCTCTGGAAACGCGCTGTTCCTTCGTAAATATTTTGCGAATAGCGCAGCGCATCATCGGCTGTCTGGGCTACTGCAAAACCGGCATTGCAAAGGATTATAAATAATATGTATATATTCTTTTTCATAATTCTCAGTTTATAATTCATAATACTCGATCTATAATTCATAATTCATAATTCATAACTCATCTCATCATCTTCCGCCGGAATTGCGAGAACTGCTGCCGGAACCACGCGAGCTGCTGCTGCCCGAGCTTCCCGAGCTTCCTGAACTGCCCGAACTGCCGGAGCTGCGCGAACTGCCTGATGAAGAACTGCCGCTGCTACGGTAGGAAGATGAATTGCCGCTGCTTGCCGGTTGGCTGGAAGAACGCGACGACGATTCATTCCGGTACGACGACGACGAGCTTCTGCTGTTGCTTGCCGGCGGTGTGTAGCTGTTGGTATTCGACGAGCGTGTACGGTTTTCCGTAGTGCTTACCGGCGGCTGGTAGCTGCTGCGTGTGGCAGACCGGTTATTCACGTTCCCCGAAGAACTGCTGCGCGATGAAACGCCTGTATTGTAGGTCGGGCGTCCTGAAGATTCGGGGCGCGTATAGGTCTGCACTTGGCGTGTTGTCCTGCTGCGGCTCATGCCGGACGACGCCGGTGCGGGCGTTCTGCCGGTTGACCGGGTTTCCGCCATGCGTGTAGTTCTTTCCGTGATGGCTGTCGAACGGCTCGTAACGGCATTTCTGCCGGAGGCGGAGCGGGTAGTGTTTGCCGCGCCGCGGCTCGCGGAAGCCTGGCTGCGGCTGCTGCCTGCCACTTGCCGGACATGCGACGAACGGCTGGCCGCGGCACTCCGGTTCTGCGGCGATCTCGAAGAGGATGCTATGCTTGAAGACGTCTGCCCGTAGCGGGAATTGCTGTGGGATGCATAATAGCGGTTGTTGTGATGCGAATAGTGCGGATGATAGTGATAGTAGAAAGGATCATAGTATCCATATCCGTAGTAATGGTAGTAGGGACTGTACCATGAGTTGTAATAGAACGGGCTGTACCAGGGATCGTAAGCCCACCGTGAATAATAGAACGGGCTGTAATGATTCCACGGACGGTAATAGTAGGGATAGTACCACGAATCATAGTACCAGGGGTCGTTCCATCCCATGTTGATGGTTACGGTATACTGCGGGTCGTCGAACATTCTCAGGCGGCGCTCGTAGGAATCCTCATTGTCGGCGATGACGTAGGTTTTATCCGGTTCGGCGTCAATATACACCGAATTGGTGTCGGTGTTGATGTACACCACGTCGTCGCCGGTTGCTTCGACGGTATAGGCGGCTGGCGCCGACGAGGAGACCGTTGCATTGGTCTTTGCTTTCAGCTGTTCCAGCTCGCTATTGTATGCCCACCTGTCCGCTTTGGCTGGTGGCGCGTAGTAAATATCGTCATAGGCGGAAGCCGCCGGACGGGTATTGCCGCAACCGCCTGCGAACAGCAGGGCTGCGATGGCAACGAAAAGAGCAGTGTTCGTTTTTAGTGTTTTCATAATTTTATCTCCTTTGTTTTATGTTTTTATTATTTTCAATTCCTGATTCTGCAAATTTCATGCCAGAATTTACAGAAAGGAGATAAAATGCTGTGTATTTATCGGATGATTTAATCCGGTAATCTTTCCACCGGTTTGCCTCGCTGCCTGCGATAACGAAATAAAGCCTGTGCCGCTATGCGGAAGGCAAAACTCCTGTGGGGATTTATCCTCTCCACCGCTTGTGAGCAGCATTTTTTTCGACTACGGAACAGATATTAACGATCAATGCA
>JAIRYH010000106.1 GCA_031267855.1 Prevotellaceae bacterium | reverse complement strand
GGTAGGTCAGGGCGTCGGAGCCGCACTGGTGGCAGGTTTGTCCGGCGACGGTGGTGCCGTCGGGGATGTAGCGCTTCAATGCGCGTTCGACGCCGTTTTTCCAGGTGTTGATGGAGTCGCTGTCGAGTTCCAGTCCCCGCACGAGGTTGACGGCGTCCACAATCGGCATGTTGTTGCGGAGTACGCCGGAAATGAGTTTGGCGTAGTTCCAGAATTCTTTTTTGAACATGTGTGAAATGCCGCCGAAGGTGTTGGGGTAGCCGTAGCGGTCGATGTATTGAAAGTCGTAGCGTGATTTGCCTTTTTTGTCTTTCACTTTTATTATTTCGCCCATGGTGATGGAGCGGGGGATGGTGCGGACTTCTTCGTCTACCAGTCCCGTGAATATTTCGTAGGGTTTGCCGTCGTACATTCCGACGAAGGCGATCCATTGTTCGTTGCCGTTTTTGAAGCGTATTACTTCGGCTTTGAGTGTTTCGGGGCGTTTGCCGGGCATGCCGGGCTGTTTGTCTTCTTTTCCGGGTTCTTTGTTGATGAGTACGCCGCCGCGCGAGCCGTCGCGGTATACGGTGATGCCTTTGCAGCCGCTTTCCCATGCGGTTTTATAGACTTCTGCAACTATTTCTTCGGTCGCGTTTGCCGGGAGGTTGACGGTTACGCTGATGGAGTGGTCAACCCATTTTTGCATGCGTCCCTGCATTTTTACTTTCGCTACCCAGTCTACGTCGTTGGCGGTGGCTTTGTGGTATGGTGATTTTTCAAGCAGTTTTTTCTGTTCTTCGTCGGTGCAGTTCATTATTTCGTCGATGTTGTAGCCGTTGTTTTCGCACCATGTGATAAATTTGTGGTGGTAGACGTTGTATTCTTCCCATGCGTCGCCTACTTCGTCGGTGTAGGCAATGTTGACGTTCCTGTCGTTCGGGTTGACTTTGCGGCGGCGGCGGTACATGGGCGAGAATACCGGTTCGATGCCCGAAGTGGTTTGGGTCATCATGCTGGTGGTGCCGGTGGGGGCAATGGTGAGCATCGAGATGTTGCGGCGGCCGTAGCGTACCATGTCGTCGTAGAGTTCGTCGTCTTCTTTGCGAATGCGGCTGATCATCGGGTTGTTTTCTTCGCGTTTGGCGTCATAAATGAGGAAGGCGCCGCGTTCTTTTGCCAGCGTCACGGAAGCGCGGTATGCTTCTATTGCCAGGGTTTTCTGGATGGCTACGGAGAAGTCTATTGCTTCGTCGGTGCCGTAGCGCAGTCCCAGTGCGGCGAGCATGTCGCCCTCGGCAGTAATGCCGAGCCCGGTGCGGCGGCCGCTGATGGCTTTTTCTTTTATCTTTAACCACAGTTCGCGCTCTACGCGGCGGACATCGGGGTCTTCGGGGTCGCTGTCAATTTTGTCTATTATCGCGTCGATTTTTTCCAGTTCGAGGTCGATCAAATCGTCCATCAGGCGCATGGCTCTGGTCACGTGCTGTACAAAGAGCGCGTTGTTGAATGTCGCTTTTTTTGTAAACGGATTTTCGACATATCCGTAGAGGTTGACGGCAATCAGGCGGCAGCTGTCGTAGGGGCACAGGGGGATTTCTCCGCAGGGGTTGGTGCTTATGGTGCGATAGCCCAGGTCGGCATAGCAGTCGGGCACCGATTCGCGGATGATCGTGTCCCAGAAGAGTACGCCGGGTTCTGCGGATTTCCATGCGTTGTGAATAATTTTTTTCCACAGGGCGGCAGCGTTGACGTCTTTTTTGTATTTCGGTTCTTTGGCGTCAATCGGGTATTGTGCGGTGTATTTTTTCCCGCTCAGGGCGGCGCGCATAAATTCATCTTCAATTTTCACCGATACGTTTGCTCCGGTGACTTTTCCCTGTTCCATTTTGGCGTCAATAAAATGTTCGGCATCGGGGTGTTTGACGGAAATGCTTAGCATCAGTGCTCCGCGCCGTCCGTCCTGCGCCACTTCGCGCGTAGAGTTCGAGTAGCGCTCCATGAAAGGCACTACGCCGGTAGATGTGAGGGCGCTGTTGAGCACCGGACTGCCGCCCGGACGGATGTGCGAGAGGTCGTGTCCCACGCCGCCGCGGCGTTTCATTAATTGCACCTGCTCTTCGTCGATGCGCATGATGCCGCCGTATGAATCGGCAGGGTTCTTGTGTCCGATGACAAAGCAGTTCGACAGCGATGCAATCTGGCAATCGTTTCCGATGCCCGTCATGGGGCCGCCCTGCGGAACGATATATTTAAAGTCTTTTAACAGGGTAAAAATATCTTCGGCGCTCATCGGATTTTTGTATTTCCGTTCGATGCGTGCAAATTCTTTTGCCAGCCGCCAGTGCATGTCATCGGGCGTGCGTTCGAAAATGTTTCCGAACGAGTCTTTCATTGCATATTTGGTTACCCAGACGTTGGCGGCCATTTCATCGCCTTTGAAATAGTCTTTGGTAGCTGCCACTGCTTCCGCATGGCTGTAAATTTTTTGTTCATCAGCTTTCTCAGTCGGTTTTTCCATTTTCGGTTCTTTATTGGGGCTCATTGCTTCTTTTGCTTTTATATATTTTATGTTTTCTTCCGGTGCGTTAAAGGGGACGTTCATCGGGGAATTACCCGGCAGGAGCGATGGCTGAATGGCAAGATTCATTTTTTTTAGTATTAATAATAAATGATTACGGTAACTTTATCCGCGTAAAACGGAGTGCTAAGTTACGACAACTTATAATTCTTTCGGCCGGGCGAAAACGAGATTTATTAACGGAGAAATTAACAAGTGGACGGAAAGCAAGAGGTCATCGGCATTCCCGATTTTTCAACAGTAATTTGTGCATAAAATGAAATCAGCAGCAATGCAGCTCGCAATCAGTGCAGCGGGAGAACTTGCCCTGCAAGCGTTTTGTCACCAAGCCGGCGATACGTTCGCGCAGCGGGGCAATGCTGATTTTATTGAGGACGTCCTGCACAAAGCCGATTTGCTGGAGCAGGCGTGCTTCCCTGTGCGAAATGCCGCGCGAGCGAAGGTAGAACAGCGCCTGCTCGTCAAGTTGTCCGATGGTGGCGCCATGCGAGCATTTTACATCGTCGGCATAAATTTCCAGCTGCGGTTGCGTGTACATTTTAGCCTGTTTGGTAAGCAGCAGATTATTGTTTGCCTGAAAGGCTTCGGTCTTCTGCGCATCTTTGGCCACCAGGACACGACCGTGGAAATGTCCTTCCGCCTCGTTGTTCACAATACCTTTGAACAGCTGGTTGCTCCGGCAATAACCTGCTTCATGGGCAATCGTGATGTCCGTTACAAATTTCTGCGTTCCGTCAATCAGAAATAATCCATTGGCGCAACAGCCGGCATTTTCGCCCTGCAGTTTTATGTCCACCACATTTTCGATCAACGCGCCGTAAAATGTCATCACATTACAGGTGACCATGCTTCCGGCAGCTTGCCGTATGCGGATTTCCGAGCGGTGCTGCGCACGGTTGTGCTCGCTTTGCATCCACAGCAGTTCCAGTTGCGCGCCCGGCTGCACGGTAATGGTTGTGGTACATTCCGTATCAAACGGGTCGGGCGAAAGCGTGTGGTCGCAAATAATCAGCCTGGCTTGTGCCTGCCGTTCGATAACAAAAGTATTCTCAAAAGCCAGTTTTTCCGCATGTGCCCCATGTCGTGTATTGATCATTTGCAGCGGCTGCTCCAGCCGTGCACCGGCCGCCACCGTCAATGCGACGCCCATTCCGTTGCGGTGCGGTGCGACGGAAAACTGCCCGCACGGTGCGGACGCACGTTCACGGAAAATGCCATTCAGCACCAGCGCCGGTTCCAGCGTGGTCAGCGGCACATGGCAAGAGAAATCAGGAATGGCGCCGGGTATGTAGTGAAAGCTTTTTGTCATTATGGTACAAAAGTACGCAATTATATTTAAAATTGTAA
>JAIRYH010000114.1 GCA_031267855.1 Prevotellaceae bacterium | reverse complement strand
CAGTCCCACGACTGCGGAATGTTCGACGGCCCCAGTTGTACCAGTCCGAAGGGCACGTTGGCGCCCAAAAACACATGGCCGTGGTCGCCTGTGCCGATATAGGGGTTTACATATTGCGTAAAGTCCTGCGACGTCGCCGGGCGGCTCTTGCAGGCAATAAATAAGGGCGCACAAAGCAATGCCGCCCAGGATAGTTGTTTCAGTTTCATGATAAATATAGTTTGTAAAATAAAAAGTGCCGGTGCGGCAGGCTGCCTGCCCCACGGAAGGCGGGGCGCGTCAATAGCGTTCTACCCATGCGCTGCCGTATTCCGGGTCGGTGCGCTTGAATACGGACAGGATTTCATCGGCTTCCTTTTGCGTGGCATAACGGAACGAGCTTATCTTGTAAGGGCGCTGCCCGCCGGTGTTCACCAGTCCGCAGCTGCATCCGGCGCTGTCCTGCAGTCTTTGCATGGCGGTTTTGGCCGTTTTCTCGTCGGCATACGCGCCAACCATGATGTGAAAGAGATTCATGGGTTTTGATTTCCTTGTATCCTGCGCCTTTGCGGGGGCGCTGCTTTTGGGGGTTGTCTTTTTCTTCGCCGGGGCGGCAACCGGCGCCGGGGGCGGCGGTTCTGCCGGCGCCTGAACGGCTGCGGGCTTCGGCGGTTCTGCCTTTACCGCCGGGGGTGCAACGGCCGGCGCGGCGGCGGTTCGCGTGCGAAGGGTCTTCATGTCCCGTTCTTCCTGCGCATAGAACGAAAGGATGCTGCGCGCCATCAGGAGGAGGTTGGCCAGCAGCAGCAGGGTCAGCAGCGTCCAGCAGACCATGCAGCTTTTCCTCCGTTTCGGTTTTTGCCCGGGCGCAGCGGGCGGCGGCGGATAGTATGGCGTCACCGGCGGCGGCGGCGGAAACGGGTCGGCGGGAAGGGGCGTCGCCGGTGCGGGCGCCGGCGCTTCGTAGGGCAATGGCATTACGTCCAGTTCCAGCAGGCCGAAAGCATCGGGCAGGAGGTTGATGTCATCGTCTTTTTTGAAAGCGTAGTCACCGTCGGCGGTAATGCGCATGATGCCGAATTCGGGAAATTCCACCCGCTTTCCCTCCCGCAGCAGGATGTCCATTTCCCTGACGAAATGGGCTATCTGCTTTTTGGCTTCTTCTTCGGACATCGCAGATCTGACGGCAAGTTCTTTTTCCAGCAGCCCGTCGTTCCAGAACTCGGAAGTGCGGAATGCGACTGTTTTTTCAGGAGGCACCATCCCCTTGCCGTTTTTGATAATGGCAGCCGGCTTGTATTCCGTGACAAAAGCCCCTAAACCCGGCAGCGATACACGGTTGTGTGTATGCAGCAACTGCACCAATAAATCACCGATAATGGAAAGACTTACAGCCATAGGTTCTATAATTTTTTTGCAAAGATACTAAATATTTTAATGGGACTGCGCTTCGCGCCGGGTAATATCGAGGAGCTGCAGGCCGGAGAGCGCATGATGCTTTTGCATGCGTTGCCGCTTGGGGCAATGCACGGGGGGATTAAACGGATTATTACTGTTGTTCCCGAAAGCGCAGGCCCATGACGAGACGGATGAAGGATGCATTGCGTTGCCCTGCCCTGCCTGCCTTTATGGGCGGGTTGCTTATGTGTAAATTTATTTATACTTTTGTATCGCAATTAAAATACTTCCATGATGGAAACCTTACTTGTACAAGTAAAGAACAACAGTGTTTATCGTCTTTTAGAAGACCTGGAAGCGCTTCATTTCATTTCGGTGAAAAGAAAAAGCGCGCCGTCATCGCAAAAGAAATCCGAAAAGTATGCCGGCAAGTTACCATCCGCCATCGCAGATGAACTTCAGCGTTATGTCACAAAAAGCCGCAGCGAATGGGAAAACCGCACTATTTAATGGATACCAATGCCGTTATTGATTATCTCGGCAACAAAATCCCGGCTGCGGGCATGGGCTTTATGAATGAAGTAATGAATACCGAGCCTCAAGTGTCTGTCATTACCAAAATTGAAGTGCTTGGATTTAATGCTCCCGAAGAACATTACCGGCTGCTCGCGCATTTTATGAATGATGTCACGATATTGAACTTAACCGGTGAAATAGTAGAAACATGCATCAACATAAGGAAGATGTGCCGCATTAAACTGCCCGATGCCATTATAGCCGCCACATCGCTGACATATAATCTTGTCATGATAACCCGTAATATTGCGGATTTCAAAAATATCCACGGGTTACATCTTGTTAATCCACATAGTTTATAGGTGTCCCACAAACGCAGTGCCGCCCACCTTTGCGGGCGGGCGGCGGTGGTGTTGACCAGGCGACACATTCCGTCAGGAATGCCACATGTTATTTTCGGGTATATTTTGCATTTGCCGTCAATGCGGTGAAATCGTCGGAAATGGAAAAGACCACTGTTTTACCGCCGCTCTTATGGGTGTAAACGCCCTGCAAGGTTTCAGGCGCATAAACATAGGTAAACGCATCATTGTCATTATACACTCCGCTTGAGCCCGAAGAGCCGCCGTACCCGTTAACTTTCCAGCTGCCTGTTTTAGTATAGGCGCCTTCCGTGCCGGATGTAAATTTGATCGTCTCCGTAGAGTTATTCTCACCAACAGAACTTTTTTGGGAATATTTATATTCCCATACGGTGCCTGCAAGGTTACCGTCTTCTATACTGCCGGAATGGTCCTTGCTGCAGGAAATGCTAACGAGTCCAACCGTTAAAAGGCTTAAACAAGCCGCCAATAAAATTGTTTTTTTCATCATATTATTTATTTTTAAAATCATTTTCCGGGCGGGATGCTGCCCACAAAATGACTGCTATATCTTTTTACAGCTGGTAACCTATCCGAAATGTAAAACTGTTTACCTGACCGTCCAGTTTTCCGCCGCCATCAAGGTCTTTCGAGTGTTTGTGGAAATTATAGCCGAACGCCACATAGGATCTGGATAAAAATTCCACCCCTGCTTCAAGATCCATCGCAAAACCGGCGGGAACGGAGCGGTCGGGATCGCGCAGGTAAACGCCATACCCCAGCCTGGTGGCTACAAAGGGCGACAGAATGGCCTTGCCGCCTTTTATCAGCAGCGGATAAACGCCCCTGAGACCCGTCAGGAACTCCAGCGAGCCGAAGCGAAGCTGATCCTTGGGCGCGGAAACGCTCCCGTCTTTTATCAGCGTAGCCCGGATGTCGAAGATATTCCAGCCGATGTACGGAATGAACATCCGTGTGTAGTGTATCCCGAAGGTTTGCCCGAAGTAGGTTTCACTATTTTCACCGTAATTGGCGCCGCCAATACCGTAGTCCAGTCCGAACCGTTTCCGGTTGAAATCAAACGTCCCGCCACCGGTTGCCGGCGCCCTGTTTGCGGGTTGTGCATAAGCCTGCTGCGGTTGCGGCGCGTAAGATGGAGCAGGCTGCTGCGGCTGCGTGTAAGTTTGAACAGGCTGTTGCTGTTGCGGCGTATTATCCGGTTTTATCAATACCGAAAAAACGTCCTCACGCGGCAGCGTGAATAC
>JAIRYH010000042.1 GCA_031267855.1 Prevotellaceae bacterium | reverse complement strand
ATCCAGGAAATCCACAATCTCGTCATATTCCGACCGGGCAATACGCTCGCTTTTGCCGCCATTGTCATTGATCAGCCAGAATGCCGAATGTCGCTGGCAATACGAGCAGTCGTATTCCTCTCCTTTTCTATTCTTGCAGGTTTTTTTTATCCATTCGTCCCACGACTCATAGTATTCCACTCTCGTGGCATAATATCCGAGGTATTCCACGTCCGCAGCGTTCCGCGATTTCATCCATTCGGAAATTCCGAAGTTAAACCCTGCGCCCAGGATGACGGCGAGGGCAACCGGCATCATCTTAATCCTTTTGAAAAAGATGCAGGAAAGGAGTATGGCCACTGCCGGTGCAGCAAGCAGAATGAGGTGTTGCATGATTTTGTTGTTTTTAATTTATGAGTTATGAATTATGAATTATGAGTTATGAGTTATGAGTTATGAGTTGGCTTACGCCATTGTGCGCTTGCCGCAACTCTTAGTTCTTAGTTCTTAGTTCTTAACTCTGTTCTTTCGGCTTTATTGATTTCTTCAGCTGCCGGTACTTCTTCCGGATTATTGCCAGGTACAGCACCCAGATCCCTGTCATCACAGCGCAGGGCGCCATTGCCTTTGTCCAGCCTGCGAAATCATATAGCCCACTAAGATAGGCGAGGTAACCAAACCAAAAAAAACCCGCTAAAAAGAGGCCGATACTGCTTCCCCATTCCAACATGTAATAGGACTTCTCTCCGCCCCATACGCACCGGACGGCTTCGTGATAAAAGGCGATGCCACCGTGCTCTTGCGAATACCGTTTCAGACTTCTATACTGTCGAATATCCTTACACAGCAGCCACGGGAACAGCAGGACAAATGTCGCCAGAATGACGGGGGCATTCTCAGCCTCGGGGTAACCGGCCATATCATATAGAAGGTAGATATACGGTACGGGAATTATAGTAATGAGCACCGGCAATAAGTGATAGTACAGGGAAATCGCCATGCCGCCGTTCTCTTCGGATAATGCGTTGATCCAGATTCCGGCATATATTCCCCTTTCCACGTACTGTTTCCTTTCCCGCTTTCGCGCAGCCTTAAACGCCTTCAGTGGAAAGATGACCGGAACGATAAGCAGGAGCAGCGGCAAAGGAGCCGCAATAAACCATATTATACCACCGGGAGACGTATTTTCAAGGAAGTACGGCAGGAGGAGTGAAAACAGGTAAAAATAATAACCCGCCAGCGCTATTCCGAGGCCATATACAAAGGCCTCCATTTTACGGATGTATTTTTCACGTTCCCTTATATTGGCAAACGTTTTTTTTTTGCACTGGCCAGCTTGCGGAGGTAGACAGATATGCCCCACATGGCCAGCGCCTGGAAAGCAAGCTGCAGAATAGCCAGCCACGCCACCTGCGCGAGCGTGATGCTGGTGCGGATGTAGTCAAAATCGTGATAGTCTTTCAGCGTCCACAGCCCCGCCGCAATTTGATTCGCGTACCATCCCGGGAAATTCTGCAGGCTGTCGGTATGGTTGTTGACGACAAACCACTGCTGAACGGCCGTGCGCAGCTGCGGGCTGTCTTCCCACGAGTGGGTTTCGCACCACGTAATTTCGCTGCCCTGCGTTCCCAGCAGGATCAGCAGCTCGTTGAAGTTGCCCAGCGGGAGGTAGTCGATTTGCTTCCGTGCAATCTCGCGCCCCCTGCCGGGGAAGAAGAAAACGAATGTCCGCAGGTGGGAGGATGTGCCGGAGCGCGCATTCAGGCTGTCCATCCTCCGCGTAAATTCATCATCGTCGCAGCCCAGCGTGGAGGACTGGTAGGTGCGGATGCTGGCGGGGACGGGGGCGGGGAAAAAAAGTTTTGGAGGGGTGTGGGTAATTTCCGGATAATCGTACAGCCCCAGGCTGTCTTTTTCGCCGGCGGAAATGGTTTCGAAATGGTAGAGCGACTGGTTGGTGATGATTTTATTCCGGTAGCGCTGCTGCCGGGTGACGGGTATCATCAGCTTCCCGGGAGGAATGATTGCGAAATACATGTCGCCGTCCTGCTCGTAATATCTGCGGGACAGGTCTACGAACACGGGCGCTGTATTCAGGAAATCCACAATCTCGTTGTATTCCGACTGGGTAATACGCTCGCTTTCGCCGCCACTGTCATTGATCAGCCAGTATGGCGCATGGCGCTGGCGGTACGAGCAGTCGTATTCCTCCCCGTTTCTCGTGCAGGTTTTTTCGACCCATTCGTCCCACGCCTCGTAGTATTCCACGTCCTTGGCGTAATATCCGAGGTATTCCACGTCCGTGGCGTTCCGCGATTTCATCCATTCGGAAATTCCGAAATTAAACCCTGCGCCCAGGATGACGGCGAGGGCAACCGGCATTATCCTGATCCTTTTGAAAAAGATGTAGGAAAGGAGAATGGCCGCTGCCGGTGCAATAAGCAGAATGATGTGTTGCATGATTTTATTGTTGTTTAATGTTTAATGTTTTCTTAATGTTTCCACGCTGCGTTCGTCGCGGCGGCTCCGCATGATTTCTTTTGTTTCGTCGGACGAAATAACCGCCCAGGTCAGGGGTGTTTTGTCGGCAATAAACCAGCAGGAAATGCGTTTCACAACAAGGTCGTTGTGAAATTTGCAAATGTTGAGGATGTTGTTTTGTGACGCTTCCATGGCATGCCGTTCCGAGGCAATGCTGGCCATTACTTCGCGGTAAACCGAAGCGTCGAGCTGCTGGAAATTGGTCATTATCCAGCGGGCCACGGCGCCGTTTTCACTGAATGCGCCGGCATGGATTTTGGCCACCTCGCGGAACTCTTCAAAGTAGTCTTCCTTGATGGAATATTTGTCTTTGATCACGTTCCACATGGTCTGGATCCGGTTTTCGATTTTCGCCGAATCGGCGGCGTAGAGGTTGTGGTAATCCACGTGCTGGTTGTTGTAGTGGACGTCCAGGGCAAACCAGATAAATGCCGCCGCAATAACAAGTGCGGCTACGGATAAAATGGTAATCAGATACGGTTTCATAGTTTAATGTGCTAATGTGATTAATGTGCTAATGTGCTAAGGGTAGAGACGCGGCGCGCCGCGTCTCTACTCTCAAGACCTCTCCCCCGGCCCCTCTCCACAGGAGAGGGGAGCGCGACAAGCGGGCAAAAGTTGAGAGTTGAAAGTTGAGAGTTGAAAGTTGCGCGAAGCGCGTAATGGCGTTAGCCCTTCTCTAACTTCTCTAACTTCTCTAACTTCTCTAACTTCACTGTTCACTTTCAACTTTCAACTAAAATAGTATCTTTGCAAAAAAAATGATGGATAGAAAATATTATATTATCATTGCCTGCCTTTTGTTTTCCGCGTGTGTTTCCCGTTCCGGCAAGTATCATACCCTTGACGGTTTTGCGCTGGGCACGGTGTTTCATATTGTATACGAAGGACAGCCGCCCGGGATTATTGAGGCGGGCATTGACTCGGTGCTGGCGCAGGTCAACCGTTCCCTGTCGGTGTACAACCCTCAGTCCGTCATTTCCAAAATAAATCGCAACGAGCCGGTAACGCCGGACAGCATGTTTGTTGCCGTGTTCCGGCGCAGCCGTGAAATTTATCAGGCGACCGGCGGCGCTTTTGACATTTCGGCGTCCCCCCTGTTTAACGCATGGGGCTTCGGTTTCACCGACCGGGAAACCATGACGCCGGCAAAAGTAGACAGCCTGAAGAAAATCATCGGCATGCATCATGTATGGCTGGAAGGTACGCGCGTTGTGAAAGACGACCCCCGCGTCACCCTCAATGCCAACGCCATTGCCAAGGGATTTGGCGTGGATGCGGCAGCTCTTTTTCTGGAGCAGGCGGGCAGCGGCAATTACCTGGTTGAAATCGGCGGCGAGGTGCGCTGCAGGGGCGTGAACAGCGAGGGCAGGGCATGGACGGTCGGTATTGACAGGCCGGTAGACGGGAACATGTTGCCGGGGGCATGCCTGCAAGCCGTCGTAAGCCTTACGGACAAGGCGCTGGCAACGTCGGGCAATTATCGCCGGTATTACGAAGAGGATGGGAAAAAGTATGCGCATACGATTCATCCGGCAACAGGCTATCCGGTGGAGCACAACCTGCTTAGCGCAACCGTTCTTGCCGGCGACTGCATGACCGCCGACGCTTATGCCACCGCCTTTATGGTGGTGGGGCTGGAAGGGGCAAAACAGTTGCTGGCCGCGCATCCCGAACTGGGCGCATACCTGGTTTACGACAGCTGCGGGGAGCTTGGCGTTTACGACGTCCGCATGCCGCAGGGTTTTCCGTAACGCGCGCCTTCTTCCGGGGCGGTTGGTACAAACAAAAGCGGACGGTTCTTGAACCATCCGCTTTCGCCTAACCTAAACCTATGAAAAAATCTATTCGGATATAAGACGGCCGTCTTCTCAAAAGGTTTAATACGGTGGGGGTATTTATTTTTTATTATACTGTTTCAACGCTGCCTCCAGGCATTTCATGGCATTTTTCAAATCTTCAATCTGAAGGACATAGGCGATGCGCGCTTCATCCAGTCCTTTGCCTTTTGTAACGTAGAAGCCGCTTGCCGGGGCAATCATGACCGTTTGCTTTTCGTATTCGAATTCTTCCAGCAGCCATTGTGCAAATTTGTCGCAATCGTCAACCGGCAGTCTTACGATTGCATAAAACGCGCCTTCGGGCATGGGGCAATATACGCCTTCCATCCTGTTGAGCGCATCCACCATGTAGTTGCGGCGGGCGATGTATTCGTCGCGAACGCCCTTGAAATAGCTTGCCGGCGTTTGCAGCGCGCCTTCGCCTGCCATCTGCCCGTAAGCCGGCGAGCACAGGCGCGCCTGTGCAAAGCGCAGCACGCTTCTCATCACTTCCCTGTTGTGGCTGATGATGGCGCCAATCCGCACGCCGCAGAGGCTGTAGCGTTTCGA
>JAIRYH010000031.1 GCA_031267855.1 Prevotellaceae bacterium | reverse complement strand
AACCCTCCGGTAGCCCTGCGGGGCACTTGCGACACGTGTCGCAACCTTCCGGCAGGGCTGCAGGGCACTTGCGACACGTGTCGCAACCGTCCCGCAGGCCTTTTTGAAGGGTGACAGGTGACAGGGTGCATGCGCTGCGCGCAATAAGGCCGCGGCCGCGGCAGGGTGAAAAGTGGGGATGATGCGGGGATGCCACAGCCAAGTCTGTAAATCCGTAAATCTGTAAATATCTATTTGTCCTCCGGGTAAAATAATGAAGCCGGCCGCCCCGGGTTCGGGGCGGCCGGCTTCATTCATGCGGTCATTCCCGTTTTAGAAAATAAACCTGAGCCCCAGTTGCATCGACCAGGTACTTGTGTAGTCTAATATGTTCTTATAGCTTTCCGTGTAATAGCTGTCAACTGAATTTGTAGGAAGCGTAAATTGAGGCCTGCCGCTGGCGTCTACGCTGTTTGCGTATTGCAGCAAAGGCATGTTGTCATACGAACCGGTGATTTGCGCCCGGCGTACGCCCCATGAAGAGTTAATCAGGTTGCCCAGATTCAAAATGTCAAGCGTCAGCTGGATTTTTGTCTTGCGCACATTGTCCATTACGAAATCCTGTATCAGTTTAAGGTCGAACCGGTGCGTCCAGGGCATTACCGCTCCGAAACGCTGTGCATATTCCCCTCTGTGGCTGTTCAGGTATTCGTCCTGTTCGAGAAACTTAAAGAAGGCATCGCTTTGTTCCTGGGCGGTCATGGCGCCTTTATCAACAAAGACAATATCATTCCTGTCTTTGGGGATATACATCAGGTCTGAAGCACCATTGCCGTCGCCGTTCAGATCGTTAAAGTATACATAATTCAAGCGACCCTGCGGGGCGCCTTCATAAAACAGTGAAATAGTCGTCGAGGAAGAAGAGTGAAGATAGCCGAAGCGGTACGACAGCGAAGCGATAAGCCTGTGGGGAACGGAAAAATATGAATAGCCCAGTCCGGGATAGTTCAAACTGTTTACCGACACGTTGGATTGCCATGCCGAGGAAGCCTGGTCGCCGGGGTTGTTGGTTACGTCTTTGGCTTCGGAGAAAGTGTAGGCCACGGCGCCCGTGAAGCCGTGACTGAAATCTTTTGCCAGCTGGGCGGTGATGGAATACTGGTAGCCTTCGCTGGTATTGCCCAGCACCATGGCGTTAGAGATGGACGGATCAATTCTGTTGGAAATTCCATTGTAGTAAGGTCTGTTGTCCGATCCGGCGAAAGTAGCATTGGGAGCCGCTTCGTTCACATTTTTTTGCAGGATTGCATTGATGTCTTTACTGTAAAGTCCTTCCAGTGTAAAGGTCATCTCTCCGGGAAGCTTGACGTCAACGGCCAGGTTGGTGCGCCATATTTGCGGCATCTTGAAGTCTTTGCTTACTTCTACCGGCGAGCTGGGAGCAGAGGTAGGAGAAAACAGCGAAGCATAGTTTATGGAATGTGCATAGATGTCTGTTGTGAAGCGTAAGTCATTGGGAACAGCCGCACCGCTGAGGGATCTTTGGAACTGCAGGGTGCCGGCTTGCGTCGGCTGGTTGGTGAACCATACGAAAGGCAGGCGTCCGGTGAAGATGCCGGTACCTCCGCGTACCTTGTATTTACCGTCTTTCAGCACGTCCCAGTTGAACGACACGCGCGGCGAAACCAGTAATTGCTGTTTTGCCCATGTGCCGACGTCCATCTTGTAGCCGTCCGCAAACGTAAGCGCGGCGATAGCCGGATTGGGGTCCAGGTCGTTCAAATAGAAAGGCATCTCCAGGCGGATGCCGGCGGTCAATTTCAAATTGGACAACAGCTGCCATTCGTCCTGCGCATAGAAGGCACCCGTTCCGAACGACAGTTCGGAGTAGGGGCTGGTATTGCCGTTCAGTCCCACCGTTTGGGCAAAGATAGTGGGTTTTGCGTTGTTGATAAAATCGTTCATTGAAGCGTATTGGTAGTAGCCGGTGCCAAAGCCCATGTAGGCATTTCCGAAATACATCTGTTCATACGACACGCCTGCCGTTACGGTGTGGTCGCCCAAATAAACCGTAAAGTTATCAATAATGCTGAACGTATTATTTTTAACGTCATTGTTGAAGGTATACAGTTCATATCCGAAAGAGGTGTATATATTCCCTCCCTCCATAATATCCACAAACGGGAAGACGTCGCCGGGCGACGTCCGCTTGTCGCGGATGGAAGTATAGGTAACCAAAAACTTGTTGGCAAACCGTGAATCGAACGTACTGTTCCATTCGCCGGTAATCGAGCGAACCGTATTTTCAAAGCCGTAGCCGGCATTGGTAAACGCCATGCCATACTCTCCGATTCTGCCTTGTGTCAGCCGGCTCGGCCCGCTCGTATTATTAGTCACCACATCATTTGAGGACATCACCTGATTGTAGCGTACCGTCACTTTATTGTTGTCATTAATGTTCCAGTCCACCCGTGCCAGGATTTTATAGTTTTCGCTGGTAAACGGTTTCCAGTCCCAATCGCCCGGGTCGTAGCCGTAAGTAGAAAGCAGGTGCTGTTTTAAAGCGCTCAGCCGCGAATTCTGGGCGCGGGAAATATAGTTAGGTTCATCGGCATTGCCGTCCGTGCTTGTTTTCCACGGCGTGCTTGGCTTGTTCGATTTTTCATATTCCCCGTTTATGAAGAAAAATAATTTATTTTTGATAATCGGCCCGCCCAGGCTCAAGCCGTATGATTGTTTTGAGGTTTCATCCCATTCATATTTTGTGCCGTCTACCGTTTTTCCGGCAAATGATTCCGGTCGTAAAAAAGTATAAACCGATCCTTTAAAAGTGTTGTCGCCGCTTTTGGTTACCGCATTGACGCTTGCGCCGGTAAAGTTGGACTGGCGAATATCAAACGGCGCAATGTTTACGGAAATCTGGTCAATGGCGTCCAGCGAAATCGGCTGTGCATCGCCGCCGGGAAGGTTGCGGGTCTGACCGCTTAATCCGAAACTGTTATTAAAGGCAGCGCCATCCACCGTAATATAATTATAGCGTCCATCGCGGCCGGCAAAGGAGGAGCCTCCGTTCGACTGGGGTGTCAGCTTGGTGAAATCGTTAATGCTCCTGTTAATGGACGGCAGGGCTTGGATCTGCTGATTGGTTACATTCGTAGCGGTGCCGGTTTTTGAAATGGAACTGCCCGTGATAACCACTTCCGATAAGGTAACGCTGTCTTCCACCAGGGTGGCGTCCAATTGTGTCGACGTGCCTAATAAAATAGTAATTCCATCAATGATTTTAGGCGCAAAACCAATAAATGAAAATTCCACTTTAAAGTCATCTCCCACGCGAACGCCCTGTATAAAGTAGTTCCCGTTGGCTTGCGTCATGGCATAATAATTTGTTCCCGACGGAACATGCGTTACTTTTACGGTAGCGCCGACGAGGGGCTCCCCGTGATTATCCTTCACCGTGCCGCTGATGCTGCCGGTAGTCACCTGTGCATAGGAAATGCACACAAAAAGCAAGCCTGTTATCAAGCCTGCCAAACGTACAAAAATTTTTGATTTCATAGAATATAATTTTAAAAATAAATTTTTCGAGTGCAAAGGAATAATAAAAATATTACGAAAAAATTTACTCAAAAGTACAAAGTTGTTAAGGATTGTTAAAGTATAAATATTAACATTGCCGGCTGTCTTTGTCCGGTTCATGTTATTTACGTAAGGCTCGACATGTGGAAAAGTTCCGCGGCGGCAAAACGGGCTCATGCGGCCGGTCCGGCTCATGTCAAAAGCGTCGGCAGCGAAATGAAGGGCTGTCGGCATGACACTTCCGGCCGTTTTCCCCCTGTGCGCCGTCCCTGAATCTGCATGAAAACCTGCGGCTGCCGGTTCTCCCGGGGCACGACATGCCGGACGGTTCCCTGTTCCCGGTTGCACCCGCCGCGCCGGGTGCATTTGCCGTGCCGCAGTCTCCGAACGGTTGATAATATTACAAAATTATACTACCTTTGCCGGGCTTAGCGAATAATTCCATGGTAAAAGTCTTAAAATTCGGCGGGTCGTCGGTAGCAACGCCCGAAAACATCAGGAGGGTCAAAGCGATTGTAGCGCAAAGCGCCGAAAACCGGTTTGTGGTGGTATCGGCGCTGGGCGGCGTAACCGACCAGCTGGTACGGGCAAGCGCGATGGCGGCTGCGGGCAGCGAAGATTTCAGGCAGGAAACGGCAGCGCTGGAGCAGCGTCATCTGGAAGCGGCAAAGGCACTGGTAACGCCCCGGCAACAGGGGCATGTGCTGAGCGGGCTGAAAGTCCTGCTCAACGAACTGGAAGATTACCTGCAAAGCATGTTCCGCCTGCGGGAACACACGCCGAAGCTGCAGGATTACGTCCTGAGCTTCGGCGAGCGCATGAGCGCCTTTCTGGTAAGCGAAGTCATTGACGACGCTGTGCTGCTCGATTCGCGCAGCATTATCAAAACCGACAGCGCATTTGGAAATGCCCGCGTCGACTTTGAAAAAACAAAAATATTGACCCGCCGGATGGCGTCGAAAATCCAGGGACGCGCCGTGCTTCCGGGCTTCATTGCTTCCGACGGCAACGGCGCCACCACCACGCTCGGCAGGGGCGGCAGCGACTACACCGCCGCCATCCTGGCCGCAGCCCTCGACGCGTCGGCCGTAGAGATCTGGACGGATGTGGACGGCTTCATGACCGCCGACCCGCGCAAAGTCGAAAAGGCGTACCCCGTCAAGCACCTCAGCTATCCCGAGGTTTTCGAACTGTCGAATTTCGGCGCCAAGGTGATTTATCCGCCTACGGTGCACCCGCTGCTGTCTGCCAACATTGCAATGCGGATAAAAAACACGTTCAACCCGGCAGCCGAAGGAACACTGGTCGATGCCTGCCCCGACGCATTGCCCCACCAGTCGGTCAAAGGCATTTCATCCATCGACAACATTGCGCTGCTTACGCTGCACGGCGTCGGAATGACCGGCGTCCCGGGCATTTCGAAACGGCTGTTCGGCGCGCTGGCAGAAGCGCAGGTCAATGTAGTGCTTATTTCGCAGGCGTCGTCGGAGCAGTCCATCACGTTTGCCATTGTGCCGGAACATGTGGCGCAAGCCCGGCAGTCCATCGAAAAAGCCTTTGAAAC
>JAIRYH010000154.1 GCA_031267855.1 Prevotellaceae bacterium | reverse complement strand
TCAGCAGTTAAAATGATATGCGCCTGCCATCCGGCAACGCCCTTTCAGGGCTATGTAGCTCGTGTTTGAACTACTGATTCGCATGAGTTATGAATTGCGCCAGGCAAATCCGTAAATCTGTAAATTTATTCATATCTTTGCGGCGGCGTCCGGCATGTTGCCGGACGCGGAAAGGTACGGCTATAACACTTCGATTTATGAGTTGCGACAGGCGCGTAATGGCGTTAGCCCTTCATTAACTTCATTAACTTCTCTAACTTCACTTTTCACCATCATGAAATACTACAGCACCAACAGGCAGGTTCCGCCCGCAACATTGCGCGACGCGGTCATTAAGGGACTGGCCGGCGACGGCGGCCTGTATATGCCGGAGCGTATTCCGCAGTTCGGCAAGGACTTTTTTGCCGCGCTGCGCCGGAAGACCTTCCGGGAGACAGCCCTGGACGTTGCCGTCGCCTTTTTCGGCGAAGATGTGCCGGCATCGTCGCTGCACGACATCGTCTGTGACGCGCTGAACTTTGAGATTCCCCTGGTGCAGGTAACCGGCAACTGCTACAGCCTTGAACTGTTCCACGGCCCGACGATGGCGTTCAAGGACGTGGGGGCGCGCTTCCTGGCACGCATGATGCAGTATTTTACCCGTTGCGAAAAGTTTGCGACCAACGTGCTGGTCGCCACATCCGGCGATACGGGCAGCGCCGTTGCCAACGGTTTCCTGGGGATGGAGGGCATTACCGTAACGGTGCTGTATCCTCGCGGGCGGGTAAGCAAAATCCAGGAGGCGCAGTTCGCCACGCTGGGGCAGAACGTGCAGGCGCTTGAGGTAAACGGCACCTTCGACGATTGCCAGCGCCTCGTGAAGCAGGCATTTTCGGACAGGGAACTGAACGCGCAGCGCCGGCTTACTTCTGCCAACTCCATCAACCTCGCGCGCTTTCTTCCACAGACGTTCTACTACTTCCGGGGATGGGCGCAAATGCCGCAGGGCAGCGAAGTGGCGGTTGGCGTCCCCAGCGGTAACCTGGGCAACCTCGCGGCAGGATTGCTGGCGAAGCGCACGGGGTTGCCCGTCAAACATTTTATTGCCGCCAACAATGCCAACAACGTGTTTTCGGAGTATCTGCACACAGCGGCATTTACGCCGCGCCCGGGCATCGCCACCATCGCCAATGCCATGGATGTGGGCAATCCGAGCAACTTCGCCCGCATCATGGACCTGTACGGCAACGACCATGCCCGCATTGCGGCGGATGTTTCAGGCTGCAGCTACAGCGACGCACAAATTTCCGGAACATTGCAGCATGTTTTCGAAGAAACGAAGTATCTGCTTGACCCGCATGGAGCCTGCGCCTGCGAAGCCCTGCGCGACTACCTGAGCCGTAACGGGAAGGCCTGCGGATTCTTTCTGGAGACGGCGCATCCCGCCAAGTTCAAGGAAACGGTTGATGCCATTCCCGGCATAGCCGTCAGCGTTCCCGAAAAACTGCAAGCCTTTATGCGCGGGCACAAACAAACGGCCGGCATAAGCAGCCGGTACGAAGATTTCCGGGCTTTTTTGCTGGACCGGCAAAGGTGACGGGACAGGCAAGCCTTCCCCTGCGCCTGCGGGCGACGGGTAAAACGATGACCGCCGGTCAGCCTGCCGCGGAGGGTTTCATGTCCGGATTTTTGTTTGTACCTTTGCGAAAACATTTTTTAACCTTTCATCCTTTTACCTTTTTCACTCCTTATTAACACTTTTAATACTTACATGCCATGCCACTTATTTATGTTATTTTTTTTGCTTTCCTGCTGCTCAGCTGGCTCATTCATGCCGGCCTGACGCACCGTTTCGAGAAATTTTCAAAGATTCCGCTTCCCAACGGAATGACCGGACAGGAAGTGGCTGTCAAAATGCTCCGCGACAACGGCATCACGGATGTGAAAGTGGAATCGGTACGCGGCAAACTGACCGACCATTACAATCCGGTAACCAAAACCGTCAACCTCAGCGAACCGGTATTTAAGACCGGCAGCGTTGCCGCCGCGGCAATCGCCGCCCACGAATGCGGGCACGCCGTGCAGCACGCCCATGCCTACCACTTCCTGGCCGTGCGCTCCCGCCTGGTTCCGGTGGTGAGCTTTGCCTCGCAATGGATGCAGTGGGTGCTGCTGGCAGGCATCCTGCTCCTGCAGACGTTCCCGGCATTATTGCTGTGCGGCATTGGCTTGCTTGCCCTCACCACCCTGTTCAGCTTTGTTACGCTGCCGGTAGAAATCAATGCCAGCACACGTGCGGTGGCATGGCTCGAACACGCCGGCATCACCGACTTTGAAACACAGCCGAAAGCAAAAAGCGCGCTGCGGTGGGCGGCTTACACCTACGTGGTTGCCGCGCTCGGCTCGTTGGCCACATTGCTGTATTACATCATGATTTTCCTCGGCGGACGGCGAAGATAATGCCCGCAGCCATCCGGGAACCGGCGCCGGCACGCGGCGGGCGGTGTACGGCTGGCAACCGCCACAGGCCGCCTTTTGCAGATTCTTAAAAAAACAGTATCTTTGCATCCGCAAAATTCGATTTTGCCCCATTGACCTATGGTGTAATGGTAGCACAACAGATTTTGGTTCTGTTTGTATAGGTTCGAATCCTGTTAGGTCAACAAGGTAAAAGCCAGTGAATGCAAAGCCTCCCGACAAAGAGAGGCTTTTTTATTTTGCAGCATGGAAATTCTGAAAAACCGTTCCCCTCGCCCGGGGGGCGTTCCCTATACTTCAAAATACCGCCTGCGCAGCCAGTATTCAAACACCGGGTCGATGAAAAGGGGTTTGCCGCGGAGGAACGTAATAATTTCTTTTTTCTCCAGTGCCCCGCGCACCCGCGTGATGTTGGCCGAGGAGTTGAGCCGGTAGCGTGCAATTACTTCGGCGGAACTGAACCGGTCGATGCCGTCGAGGACGGCGTGGAGGTAATTGATCTGCGAGTCGCTCAGGTCGTCGGCAAGAAGGCGGAAGGGGCGGTCGTTGTAGTTGAGCAGGTCTTCGGAGGCATTGTCGATCATGCTGTCGATGACAAAGCCTTTGGTGTTGAGCCAGCAGAGGTGCGCGAACTGTTGCGCATAAAAAGGATAGCCGTGTGCCGTGCGGCAAATCACTTCGGCAAATTCTTTGGAAATGACGCGGCCGCTTTTGGAAAACGATTTGATAATATAATCCGTCAGTGCTTTTTCATCAATCGGTTCCAGCGGTATTTGCTCGCCGAACTTGTAGAATGCCTGTTTTTCGGAGAACAGGTTGCGCATGGCATTTGTTTTGCTTCCGCATAGCAGGTAGCCCACGTTCCGTTGCGGCTTCCATTGCGCAATCAGGCGTTTCTGGAAAGCGGCGCTGTTGTCAAAGTCTTCGATTTCCTGGAAATCGTTTATCCACACAATAAAGGAAGTGTTTTGAAGTGTGGCTATTTTTTCGGGCAGCTGCAAAATTTCGTCTGCAAATTCGGGCAGCCGCTGCCTGTCGAAAATAATTTGCAGGGGGGCGTTCTGTTTTCTTTCGTTGATTTCGATATGCGGCCGTGCCAGCGGCAGCAGCTGTTCGGCCAGGGCAATCCACTCGTCGCCGGTGGCACAGGCGGCATTGAAGAGTTCGCATGCCAGCGAGGCATGGAATGCATACGTATCGCGGATGTTAAACAGGTTGCAGGTACACAGTTTCAATTCCGTCTGTTTCGAGGCCTGGATAAATGCATTGCGCACCAGCGATCTTTTACCGTAGCCCGGCGGTGCAATCAGCACCGTATTTTCTTTGTTCGACAGGTTTGATGCGAGCCACGACAACTCGTCTTTCCGGCCGACAAACGACTCGTTGATAACTTCCCGAGAAAAGACAAAAGGTGAGTCCATAGATGTATTCGATTATTCCAATATCTCAAACAGTTCATCCAGTTTCGGCGTCAGGATAATTTCGATGCGCCGGTTCTTCTGGCGTGCAGCGGCGGTTTTCGCATTGTCCAGCGGAATAAACTCGCCGCGTCCGGCGGCGGTGATGCGCTGTGCGTCAATCCGGGAATTTTTGAGCAGTTCGCGGACAACCGACGTGGCGCGTTTGACGCTCAAATCCCAGTTGTCCCTCAAATCGCCCGTTCCACGATAGGCGACGTCGTCGGTATGTCCTTCTATGACTACGTTGATTTCGGGGTTTTGCGCCAGCAGCTGCGCCAAGTCGTTGATCGCCCTGGCGCCCTGCGTTTCGATGCTGTAGCTTCCCGACCGGAAGAGCAGCTTGTCGTCCATGGATACATATACTTTCCCGTTTTTCGTGTGTACGCTCAGTCCTTTTCCTTCAAAGCCGAGCAGGGCGTCGGAGACTTTGCGCCGCAGTGCCGTTACCGTCGAGTCCTTGCGTGCGAGGATTGCCTCGAGCTCCATTAAGCGTTTGTTGCGTTCTTCCATTTCGCGCTGCATTTGTTCCATTTCGCGAAGTTTCGCCGCCAGGTCATCTTCCCTTTTTTGCAGTTCTTCGCGCGTACGCTGTATTTCAAGGCTCATGCTGCCGGTTTCTTTGATATTCTGCCGGCGCGAACGGTCCATCAATCCCTGCAGCTCGACCAGCTGTTTCTGAAGCGACACTCTTTCCGCTTCCGTAGTGTCAAACTGCTTCGCAATAGCTTCCAGTTCTTTCATCCGCCGCTTCAGGGAGGCGTTTTCGTTGGCTAAATTATTCATCCGTTCGTTGATTCCGTTGCGGTCGTCCATCAAAAGGCGATAGTCGGCATTCAGCGAATTATATTGCGAGCTTGACACGCAGGAACCCAAACCCAGCGCGGCGACCAAAAGAATCGTAGAAAGTTTAAGGTGCTTCATAAAAGGAAACAATGTTAATATACAGCGCAAAGATACTAAAAATTTAAAGATTCCCGTCCGGGCCTGTATGGTTAGATTCATGCGGCAAATGCCGCCGGAATCAGCCGGACGGGCGCGCCGGGGGGAATTTAAAAAGGCAGGGCTTTAAGAATCTTTTCCACCGCACTCCACAGCAGTT
This sequence comes from Prevotellaceae bacterium, assembly GCA_031267855.1. Next base: position 203 of record JAIRYH010000154.1, on the reverse strand, counting down.
GCAGGTACAGCGCCGCGTGTTCCTGCGCCGCGGCATACAGCAGTCACAATCGAATTTTGAACCAAAACAATGACTTTTTCATAATATCAAATTTTTAATGTACTTTTGCAGCGTCTTGGGAATATGAAAAAGGTGCCCAACACCAAGTTCATGTAACCGTATGACTGCCTTATTTAGCCTCAAGTTACCTTATGGTGTGTAAG
>JAIRYH010000150.1 GCA_031267855.1 Prevotellaceae bacterium | reverse complement strand
GCTGTATCTACAACTGCTATGGAGCGCCCTGGAAACAATCATTAAATCCCTGCATTTCTAAGTCCCCGCCGGCGCGCCCGGCCGGACGACCCCGGCGGCGCGCAGTTTGGGTAAACCCCGAAAGTATGCCCGAGCCCTCGGAGGCGGTTCCAACACGTGTTGGAAGTACGTCCGAGCCCTCGAGGACGGTTCCAGTACGTACTGGAAGTACGTCCGAGCCTTCGGGGACGGTTCCAATACGTGTTGGAAGTATGCCCGAGCCCTCGGGGACGGTTCCAACACGTGTTGGAAGTACGTCCGAGCCCTCGGCGACGGTTCCAACACGTGTTGGAAGTATGCCCGAGCCCTCGGCGACGGTTCCAACACGTGTCGGAAGTATGCCGAAGCCCTCGGGAATGGTTTCGGGAGTTCTCGAAAGGTCGACTTCCACGCTACGGAAGAAAACTTCCACGGCATGGAAGAAGACGGTAATCCAATTGTAGAAGACGGCAACCGGTCACAGGAAGTCCGCAGGCGGACGACCGGTTCCCGCGGTTTGGCTCAGAACTTCACCACCCTGGGTTCGCCCGCAAAGGAGGAGAAGGTGGCGGTAACGTTTTTGAGGTACAGCACCTGCGTGTTTTCATCGTCTGCCGAATACATGGACGCCAGACCGGGATACTGTTCGAGCATGAACAGCTTGGCTTCGCGCCGGTCGTCGTTCACCGCGGTGGCTTCGATGCGGATCCACGTGCCCGACGGGGCGTCGTAAGCGCAGATTTCCACTTTCGGGTTCGCGGCCATCTGCCTGGATACGTTTTTCCGCTTTCCGGTCTGGATGTAGATGTTGTTTTCAAATACGGTAGCCGTGCCGAAAGGCCGGACTCTCGGCTGGTCGCCCTCAACGGTGGCGAGGTAGTACGTTCCGCATTTTTGCAGAAAGTCGCACACTTCCCGGACGGCGGTCACGGGCTGTTCGTCCCCGTCGCTTACATTTGTGTTGTCACTGCGGCCGGACGCCGTTGCCGTGTGCAGGCAAAAAAGCAGCGCAAATACCGCTGCCGAAAGGATTGTTTTTTTCATGGCTTGTTGTTTTTGGATTTAATGTTGCAAAAGTACAATATTTTTATGAATCATGCGCCGGCCGGCGGCATTTTCCGGGAAACGGAAGGCCGGGACGGCATTACAGCCGCGCGATCATTTCCGTAAACAGCTTCGACATGGCGCTGGCAGCCCGGCTGGCGACTTTGATGACCTCGTCGCCGTCATTTACGAAATCTTCCGGAAATTCATGCGCCTCATTGGTGATGATCGACATGCCGAAGACGCGCAGGCCGCCGTGCCGCGCCACAATGACTTCGGGCACGGTAGACATCCCCACGGCGTCGGCGCCGGCAAGACGGAAGAAGGCATATTCCGCCGGGGTTTCATACGTCGGGCCCGTGCCGGCAAGGTAAATGCCTTTCTGCAGCCTGATGCTGTTTTCGGCAGCGATGGTTTCGGCAAGCTGAATGAATGAAAGGTCGTAGGGATGCGTCATGTCGGGGAAGCGCGGCCCCATCTCCTCCACGTTTTTTCCAATCAGCGGATTGGGCTGCATGTTGATGTGGTCGCGGATAATCATCAGGTCGCCGACCCTGTAGTCGAAGTTCACGCCGCCGGCAGCGTTGGACACAAACAGGTTTTTCACGCCGAGGAAATACATGACCCGTACCGGGCAGGTTACTTCCTGCATGGTGTAGCCTTCGTAGTAATGAAAGCGTCCCTGCATGGCCAGCACTTTTTTCCCGCCCAGCGTGCCGAAAATCAAATTCCCCTTGTGTCCCATGGCGGTCGATTGCACGAAGTGCGGGATTTCGGCATAGGGAATCGTTACCGGGTGCTCGATCTGTTCTGCCAGTCTGCCGAGGCCGCTGCCGAGAATGATGGCGGTTTCGGGCTTTTCGCCGTTTATTCTGTTCGAAATAAAGGCGGCGGTTTCTTTGAATTTTTTTACTTGTTCCATAGTATAATCAGGTTAAACGGCTACAAATATAATTAAACTTTTTTAATTTGATGAAACGGGGTTTTGAATAAAAAAGTTTTCCGGTGCGTCGAGGCTGAACGATGCCCGTCGTTGCGGCTGAACGACGCCCGTCGTCGAGGCTGAACGACGCCCGTCGTCGAGGTAAGACCGCAGGAATGGAACCACCCTGCCGCGCCAAAATGCGGGGAATGTTGTTTTTGTTAATTTTTTTCGTAAATTTGCACCGCAGCAGCGAACAAATATGAAAACAACGAACAAATTTCACCGCCTGTTGCATGACTGCAATCGCAGGCATGCTGCTTCCGGCGTGTTGCGCAACAACCGGTCGCGGACAGGGACAAACCCGGTATCACGGCCTTTTCCCTCATTCTAAAATTTAAGCACCTGAACTAATATGAACACGTTTCTATCTTTATCCATCTCAAAGATCGGCGCGCTTCATTCGTCGTGCAAGAATGCTGCGGACAACCAGCCGGGAGCGCCTTCGCACCACGAACATGAAGCGCCGGTAAAAAAAAGAATATCCCTTGCCGACATACTGGCAAAGGAATCTAAAGCCGTACACCTGTCCTCCTCCAAAATTCTCCGTAAATTTGAAGCTATTGAAATATATGATTTGTCAACAATTTGATATTTGGCTCGCCGACTTAAATCCCGCAAATTCGCGGGTCAAGGCGGCAACCGGAAAGATTCGTCCGGTACTTATTATCCAAACCGACCTGCTAAATAACCTTCCCCATGTGTCGACACTGGTTTGTCCGATAACCAGCGGCACGGTCAAAGGCGCGTCCATCCTGCGCATACCGTTAAAAAGATGCATCGCCAACCTGCCGCGGGGCAGCGCCGTAATGATTGACCAGATAAGGGCCATTGACCACAAAAGGCTGCTGGAGAAACTCGGCACGCTGCCCATGCCTTTCGTCGAACAGGTCAAGAAACATATTCTGCTGGTATTTGACATTTATTAAGTTCCTGCCCGGCACGCTTTAATTTTTAATGTCCGGGTCTATCAGCCGCAGCAATTCATTTACGGCTTCTTCTTCGGGAATGTTTTTTTTGACAACTTCTTTGCCCCTGTAGAGGGTGATTTTCCCGCGACCCGCGCCCACGTAGCCGAAATCAGCGTCCGCCATTTCGCCGGGGCCGTTCACGATGCAGCCCATCACCGCAATTTTTGTGCCTGTCAAATGCGACGTGGCGGCACGTACTTCCGCCAATGTTTTCTGCAAGTCGAAGAGCGTACGTCCGCAGCCCGGACAGGCAATGTATTCGGGTCTGGTGAACCGGACACGTGTAGCCTGCAAAACGGTCAGGGCAATTTCCTCCGCCTGTTTGTCCGGCAATTTTTCGCCGGCTACGGTGGCGGTCAGCTGCAAGTCGCCGGCGTAGCCGTCAAGCAGCCGGGGCGCCGTTTTACATGTGGCTTGCAGCCACAGCTCTTCGATGGTGGCGGCGGCGCAGCGGCAATGTATTTTCGCTTGTTTTTTGTGTCCGGTTTTTGATGTATATGGAAATTGCGGCGCCATGCGCACCAGCGTTTTTGCCACGGGAATTTCATTTTCCGGCGGTTCTGTGAGCGACACGCGGACGGTGTCGCCGTAGCCTTCGGAGAGCAGCGTGCCGATGCCTGCCGCTGATTTTATCCGCCCCTCCATGCCGTCGCCGGCTTCGGTAACGCCAAGATGCAGCGGGCAGGTCATGTCATTCTGTTCCATCCGCGCCGCCAGCAGGCGGTAAGCATGAACCATGACGCGCGTGTTACTCGATTTCATGGACACGACTGCCTGTGGAAAGTTTTCGTCGCGGCAAACATGCAGCAGTTCCATTGCCGAGGCTACCATGCCTTCGGGCGTGTCGCCATACTGCTTCATGATGCGTTCCGAAAGCGAACCGTGATTGACGCCGATGCGCAGGGCGGTTTGGTGTTGCCGGCAAACGCGCAGTAATTCCACGAATTTTTGTAAGGTTTCCCTGCGGTCGCGTGCAAAATTTCCCGGATTGATACGCACCTTGTCTGCCACAGCGGCTGCGGCTATCGCGACTTTTGCATTGAAATGCACATCTGCAATCAGCGGAATGGAAAAACCTGCGCCCCGAAGTTGCCGTTTGATTTCCATCAATGCATCGACCTCGCGCAAGCCCTGTGTGGTGAGGCGCACATAATCGGCGCCGGCGCGGGCTATCCGCCGGCACTGTTCCACCGACGCGCCGATGTCCTGTGTTGGGGTATTGCACATGGTCTGCACCCGTACCGGCTGATCGCCGCCCATGGCAACGCCCCCAATAAGCACTTCGCCGGCTTTGCGCCGTTGATAAGCGGGACGGACACTGTTCATCACAAGGTAAAAAATACGGTTGCCGAAACCAGCATTTGGGAAAGGCGGCTATAAATGACGGCTCCCGACGCATTGGGGTTGTAGATATATCCCAGTCCGACGGCATAGGCAAATTCAACCTGTATTTCCAGCGGGTGCAGCATCAGCGCCAGCCCTCCGCCAAAGCGCAGTCCGTAGTCGAACTTATGGAAATCATTATTGTCGGGCTGCACGCCCGGCTGGAGTGCAACGCTTTGCGAGCGCAGGATATAAGAGCCGTAGATGCCGGCATTTGCCACCGCGCGGAGCTTCCAGAGTTCATAATGAAACTGCGTTACAAACGGGATGTCAATCAGCTGAAAATGCCGCGACGACATGTTGATGAGGTCATATCCTTTTTCGAGGTCTTGCAGGTCGTAGTATTCCCTGGCGGTGCGCATGTATCCTTTCTCGGCATAATTTATGCCCGCCTGGATGCCCACCCATTTGCCGCTATAGTATTTGTAAACCAAACCGTAATTTTTAAAACTGCTTGTACTGCCCAGTTCTTCATTCCTTGTTGAAGACATGGTATTGATGCCATAGCCACTTGTTGCGCCGATGAAATGCTGTGCCCTCATTTCACCGTTTGCCAGCCCGCAGCAGCAAATAAGAATGATTTTTATTCCCCTACCCTTCATCTTCGGCTTGATTTTCGTGTGATTCCGTTTCGCCGGGCATTTCCATAACGGGCGTAAATAATTTTCCCACATCCACATCTTGCGTCACTTCGATATTTTCGCGCAAATTCAGATTGCCGGATGCTTCCGAAAACTGCAGGAATACTACCTTTTCCGGTTGTGTTTTTGTTTCCACCCTGCAAGCGTCCCACACGCCGTTTTGATTGGCATCTTCAATAAAACGCACGCAGTATTCCCCCGAAGGCAAATAATCGAACACGGTTTTACCGGGGCGGTCTATGATTGCTTCGCGCAGCACACGGTCTTTTTTGCTGTTCAGCAGTTGCAAAATGTAGTGCGACGATACGTTGGACAAATCAAATGTAATATGGCAGAACTTGTCGGGATTGGGCGTGACAAATTTGTTCACAATCGTATCGTTTGCCAGTCCGTAAATGTCGGAAAATGCGTCCGGCAGCACTTCCAGCTCATAGTTGGTTACGGTTATCCACTTCGCCTGTACGTAAAAATGCAACAGCGACGCCGTATCGCGCATCCAGCGGAAAGCTTCCCTGGTGCGGTTCATTTTTTCATCAATCCTGAACAGGGATATTTTCGCCGTATCTATTTTCAGGGGCAAGGTCTTAAACGCAATGTCAATACCGCGATTCATTCCGCGCTGCTCGTCGAAACCGATTTTTGGCTGCAGTGTCGGAATAGCTTTTACCGTGTCATTTTTATTTTTCCTGTCTTGTTCCTGCCGGGCGTTGTCGTCCTTTTTCAGGGAGAATCGCAGATTGGCGTCGGCAGATGACAAATTATTCAGCGAATCGGTTTTTAAATACTCTATGGATGCGTGCAGTGTGTCCGGCACTGAGGCGGCAGTGAGCCAGTAAGTGAGCGTATCCCGAAACCGGCTGTGCGCTATCACCCGGTCCGAGTCGTTAATACCCTCTATCCGGAAGCACGTAATAACCGGGTAGTGCTGGTTGAACACCAATTGAATTTGCCGTTTGTCCGGTTGCAAATATTCCACTAAAAATTGTTTGCGCACATTTTCTGCGGAAATCAACAACATCCGCTCAACCGGTCGCGCCTCCATCGCCGCCGTATCTTTGCTGTCTGTTATCACGGGCAGCATGGAAACGGTGTGTTCGGGATTGACCGGCATATCAAGGAATGCTATTTTTTCATTACCCGGATCGTAACGGTAATTGGAATTTTTATCTTCCAGCGCATACATGTGGTACTTTTGCGGCGCAATGTTTTGTAAACTGAAATAACCCCAGCCGTCCGTGCGGGCAACGGCTATCGGCAATTCTTTATACACTGCCGAGTCCGACAGGTTTTCGTACAGCATCACCATCGTATTTTCTACCGGCTCCAAAGTATAGGCATCGCGCACCACACCGGTAAACGCCATGCTGTCGACAATGTCGCCGGTGGAAAAAACAAATTTATAAGGAGGATATAAATTGCCCTCATTGTTATCGGTCAGTGAATTTCCAAAGTCTATGGAATACGTCCTATCCGGCAACAGCGTATCCTGAAAAACAACCTGTATATCTTTTCCTCGCCGCTGCACCAACGGCCTCCGCAGCGATGGCGGGGACATCACCACATTTTTCGATACTTCTTTCAAGGCAATGTATTCATTGAAGGTCAGCTCCACTTTTTTACCGGCAAAATGAGTGGTATTTTCTTTCGGCATGGTTCTGAGCAACACCGGCGGAATAGTATCTTTCGGCCCTCCGGAAGGTCCTGCCTGTGTACTGGCGCAACGGATGCAAAAGCACAACAAAAGCGCCGCACCGGTCAGGCAATACACAATTTTTTCAAAGATACTGCTGTTCATGCTGCTTAATTAACCGTTATGTCATAAGGCAAACGGGCATACACGCCGGGTTCCGTTATCTCCTGCAGAAAACGCTCCATGGTGTGCAGCTGTTCCGGCGCCTGCGTTTTCACGGCAACGCTGCCGCCGGTCAATGATTCCAAAAGCTGTTCTACCGTCGTTTTTTTCGTCGGCAATTCGATGAGGCGGTAATGCTCCAGACCGGCAAGGTTGGCGGCAGCATCAATGGCTTCGGTAATACCACCCAGTTCGTCTGCCAAACCAAGTTTAACGGCGTCTATGCCGCTCCATATACGCCCCTGCCCTATTTCGTCCACTCTTGTTACCGCAAGACCGCGGGCGTCCGCCACTTTATTTATAAACTGCGAATAAATCAATTCTACCGATGCTTGCGAAACTTCGCGTTCGCGCGCAGTCATTTGCCGCATAATGCTCGGATAGCCGGCTGCCGTATTGCTGTTTGCCTCGTCCACCGTAATGCCCAGATGATTGTTCAGTCCCTTTTGGATATTGGGAATAACTCCGAATACGCCGATAGAGCCGGTAAGCGAAGCAGGATTCACAATAATCTTGTCGGCGGGCGCAGCAATCCAATAACCGCCGGAAGCCGCATAATTACTCATGGATACAACCACCGGTTTTTGCGCTTTCAACAATGCAAGCTCGCGGGCAATGATTTCCGAGGCCTGTGCGCTGCCGCCCGGCGAATTTACACGGAAAACAACGGCTTTGATATTTTCATCGTTACGGATAGTACGCAACGTGTTGGCAAAATTCCATGAAGTGATTTCCGTTTCGCCTTTGCCCATGAAAATCTCGCCATCGGCATAGACTACGGCAATGCGTTGCCGGCTGACGTTGTGCTTGCGTGCCACGCTTGCATAGTCTGCCAGATCTACCATTTTCAGCTCGCTTTCGGATGCGGCGCCGGACAATGAACATAATTCGTCCAGCAATTCGTCTTTATACAGCAATGCGTCCACCAGCCCGCTGTTCAGGGCGTCCTGCGCCGTCAGTAAGTCCAGGTTGTTAATCAACGAATGTATTTTTTTGTTGTCGATTTGCCGTGCATGGCAGATTTTTTCCAGACGGTATTCCCAAATCGAACGGATAAAGGTAAGGTACTGTTCGCGGTTTTCATCGCTCATTTTATTTGCAATAAACGGCTCTACCGCGCTTTTGAATTTGCCGTGACGGACAATTTGCACTTCTACCTGCAATTTATCCAGCAAACCCTTGTAGAACATCACTTCGGCATGCAATCCCGTCAACGCCGCATCGCCGTAAGGATTCAAATAAACCTTATCCGCTATGGTCGCCAAATAATATGCCGACTGCGAATAATTGTCGCCATAAGCAATAATCGGTTTTCCCGACTCTTTAAATTTTTCCAGCGCCGCCCGGATTTCTTCCACGTGTGCCATACCCGCTTGCAGCTCGCTAAGATCCAAATACGCCAGTTTAATATTCGGGTCAATGGCGGCTTTGTTAATGGCTTTTAAAATATCGCACAACCCAATGTGATGCGTCATGTAAACCGAGGTGAGACCAACTTCCAGTTGCCCGTTTTTCGTACGCTCTGCTACCGGCTGGTCAAGCATAATCCGGAAAATACTGTTCGGCTTTACTTTCACCGTTTCCGTGGAGGTTGAAAAAACACTGCCAATTGCTCCTACAATGAAAATCAGCATGACTGTACCGATAATTCCGGCAACTAATACCCCGAGGCACGAGGCAAAAACCATTTTGAAGAAACTTTTCATTTTATTATTGATTTAATTGGTTAGTCCTTTATTTTGTTGTTGGTCGATTATTTGCTCTGTGCAGATTGCTCTGTGGCGCCGGTTCAATCTGTAAATCCGTCAACTCTTCCCGTGCAGCGCCAAATTCCCGCAAAGTACCCTTAATTCCTAATTGCCTTGATGCCGGGCAGCTCAACGCCTTCCATATATTCGAGCAATGCGCCGCCGCCGGTGGAAACATAGCTTACCTTGTCGGCAAAGCCCATTTGATTAACGGCTGCCACGCTGTCGCCGCCGCCAACCAGCGAATAGGCGCCCTTACGTGTGGCATCGGCAACCATCTGCGCAACGGCTTTTGTTCCGTTGGCAAATTTGGGTATTTCAAATACGCCTACAGGACCATTCCATAAAATGGTTTTCGACGCCAAAATAACGTCTTTCCATTCTTCCACAGGCGCTGCGGCGTCCACGCCTTCCCATCCGTCGGGGATTTCATTGATGTCGCAAACTTGCGTGCGTGCTTCATTGCTGAAGGCATCGGCAATCAATACTGCCTTCGGCAAATAAACGGCCACACCCAATTCCTGCGCTTTTTTCAAAATATCCAGCGCCAGTTGCTGCTGGTCGTCCTCGCAAATGGAATTGCCTGTTTTTCCACCCTGCGCCTTGATGAACGTAAAACTCATGCCGCCGCCGATAATTAAATTATTTACGCGCTTTAGCAAACGTTCGATAATGGTAATTTTCGAGGACACTTTTGATCCGCCGAGAATGGCGGTAAACGGCCGTTCCGGCGATTCCAGTACTTTATCAACCGCTTTTATTTCGCCTTCCATCACATAACCGAATAGTTTATCGTTCGGGAAACAGGCGGCTATCAATGCGGTGGAAGCATGCGCGCGATGCGCCGTCCCGAAAGCATCGTTAATGTAGCAGTCGCCGTACGATGCCAATTTTTTCACAAACTCTTTCTGCTTTTCCTTTACTGCCGCTTTGGCTGCTTTCTTTTGCTCGTCGGTGGCGTCTTCGGGCAAATTGCGTGGTTTGCCCTCTTCTTCTTCATAGAACCGGAGGTTTTCCAGCACCAGTGCCTCGCCCGGTTTTAAGGATTGGGACAGCGCTGTCGCCTCTGCACCCGCACAGTCGGGAGCGAATTTCACTTTTATGCCCAGTTTCTTTTCCACATCCGCCAGAATATGTTTCAACGAATATTTTTCGCCCGGTCCCTTTGGGCGTCCCAAGTGCGACATGATGATAAGCGAGCCGCCGCCGTCCAGCACCTTTTTAAGCGTCGGCACCGCCGCACGAATACGGGTGTCGTCGGTAATCTCAAACTGTTCGTTCAGCGGAACGTTGAAGTCTACGCGCACCAATGCACGCTTGCCATGGAAATTGTATGTGTCAATTGTTTGCATAGTATTTGTTTTTATTTTTTAGAAATGACGGACAAAGGTACAAAAAAATGTTGAAAGGAGGTTGTGAAATATGAAGTATGGGCATGAAAATAGCGGCAAGTGCACAGCGGCGTCAGGTTAAGGTTAAGAATCGGCGATTCATGCGAATCAGCAGCAGGGAAATGACCCGAAGGGTCGGATTGTCATAACCGCAGGTAAGCGCAGCCTCGTCAATTTTGAAGGTTGAATTTTGAAGGTTGAATGGCTTACGCCATTGACCGCTTGCCGCAACTCTTAGTTCTTAGTTCTTAGTTCCTCGTGT
>JAIRYH010000118.1 GCA_031267855.1 Prevotellaceae bacterium | reverse complement strand
TAAAATTCCCAAATGCAATTCTTTTGTCAAAAACCGGACAATTGCCCATTTTTAAATTATTTAATAATAAGCATTTTGTTTTCTAACCAAAATTAGATGCGTTTGCCCTGAGTTTTATGCTCCTTTTTTATTCCTCCTTGTATGCATTTACTAATGGAATTTACATACGGGTTCGGCGCGGCGCAGCGTCTGCGCTTTTTACATTGCCTGCAACCCGCGCGGGTGGGTGGTTGCGGCGTCCCTGCTACTAAGGTTGCTGTAGTTGATGATGAGATGATGCTCCGGCCAACGTTCAACGGTAATGCTGCGTCAGCCAATTCCTAATTCCTAATTCTTAATTTTTAATTCTCTCTGCCACTTGTTCCATCAGCCATTTGGGCGTGGAGGTGGCGCCACAGACGCCGACGGAGCGGCATCCGTCGAACCAGTGCGGCTGCACTTCGCCGGCGTCTTCGACGAAGTAGCTTCGCGGGTTGGCGGCTTTGCAGGCGTCGAACAGCACCTTGCCGTTGGAGCTTTTGCGCCCGCTGACGAAAAGGATTACATCGTGCCGGTGTGCAAAGTTTTCCAGGTGCGGCTGGCGTCCCGCCACCTGCCCGCAGATGGTATTGTGCGTTTCCAGCGCCACGCCGCGGTGCATGCGCGCCTTTATCGCGGCGCATACACGTTCAAATTCCTGCGGATTTTTAGTTGTCTGCGAAAACAGATAAACCGGACGCGAAAAATCAACGGATGCCAGCTGTTCTTCGTTTTCAATAACCAGCGCGTCGCCGCCTGCCTGCCCTACCAGTCCGTTGACTTCGGCATGTCCGCGCTTGCCGAAAATAACCAGTTGCCCGTGGCGGGTTTTCATTTTCCCGTAGCATGCCTTGATGCGCTGTTGCAGTTTCAGCACTACTGGACAGGTGCAGTCAATAATATCAAGCTGCTGCTGCCGGGCTGCGGCATAGGTTTCCGGCGGTTCGCCGTGTGCGCGGATGAGTATTTTTGCCTGTTTCAGCGCCTGCAAGCCGTCATGGTTTACTATGTGCAGGCCTTTTCGCTTCAGGCGTTCCAGCTCCTTATCGTTATGCACGATTTCGCCCAGTGAAAAAAGCGCGCCGCCGGCGTCCAGCGTTTTTTCGGCCGTCCGGATGGCCCGGATGACGCCGTAGCAGAAACCGGATTTATCGTCAATTTCTATCGTCACGGATTTATTGTGCATGATGATGCATGGCTGCGAATTGCTTCATGAACCACGCCATTTGCTGTTCCGGCGTGAGGCGGCTGTTGTCCAGCAGCAGCGCGTCGGGCGCTTTGCGAAGCGGCGCCACGGCGCGGTGTTCGTCTTCGTAGTCGCGGCGTTTCACATTCTCCAGGATTTCTTCAAGCGACACTTCGCAGCCCTTTTCCTTCATCTCTTTGTAGCGCCGTTCGGCGCGGACTAAGGGGTCGGCGGTCATGTAGATTTTCATTTCGGCTTGCGGGAAAACCACCGTGCCGATGTCGCGCCCGTCCATCACAATGCCCTTGTGAACGCCCATTTCCCGCTGCAGATGTACCATCCGGGCGCGTACTTCGGGAATAGCGCTCACACGGCTTACGTACTGCGACACGTTGAAGCCGCGAATTTCCCGCTCCACGTTTTCCCCGTTCAGGAAGGTATCGCCTGCTCCTTTCTCTTCGTTGCCGCGAAAAGTAATGACAACAGCCGGCAGCTGCGCTGTAATTTCTTTTTCCGACACCTCGCCCCTTTCATTGATTAGCCGCTGCCGCAAGGCATACAGCGTCACGGAACGGTACATCGCGCCGGTATCTGCATACACATAGCCCAGCTGTGCCGCAATGGCTTTGGCAAAAGTACTTTTTCCGGTGGACGAATGTCCGTCAACAGCTACGATTATTTTCCGCATGGTCGCATTTTATTTCACTGCAAACTTACAACTTTTTCGTCAAAATAACGTATCTTTGCCGTGCATTTCACGAAAAACCGTATAATTTTGCGCCATGAAAATTTTGATTGTGGACGACGAAAGAAGTATCCGCCACACGTTGAAGGATATTTTAGCGTATGAAAATTATGAAGTGGTAACTTCCGAAAACGGCAGGGACGCCTTGAAAATCGCCCGCAGCGCCGCTTTCGACATGGTGTTTTGCGACATCAAAATGGACGGCATGGACGGACTGGAAGTGCTGGAACACCTGCAGGCCGCGCAACCCGATTTGCCGGTGGTGATGATTTCGGGACACGGAACCATTGACACGGCGGTAGAAGCCATCAAAAAAGGCGCATACGACTTTATTGAAAAACCGTTAGATCTCAACCGCGTGCTTATCGCCGTACGCAATGCCACGGAAAAAACAGGGCTGGTGAAGGAAACGAAAACGCTGAAGCGGAAAATCACCAAAACGCCTGAAATCATCGGCAAGTCGAAGGCTATTGCGAAAGTAAAAGAAATGATTGACCGCGTGGCGCCCACCGATGCGCGTGTGCTGATAACAGGCGGCAACGGTACCGGCAAAGAGCTGGCGGCGCGCTGGCTGCATGAGAAAAGCCGCCGGCGCGAAGGCGCTTTCGTAGAAGTCAACTGTGCCGCCATTCCGGGCGAACTCATCGAGAGCGAACTGTTCGGGCATGAAAAAGGATCGTTCACTTCTGCCGTGAAACAGCACAAGGGGAAATTCGAGCAGGCCGATGGCGGCACGCTGTTTCTCGACGAAATCGGCGACATGAGCCAGGCAGCGCAGGCAAAGGTTTTGCGGGTGCTGCAGGAAAACAAGATTACACGCGTCGGCGGCGACAAGGACAGCGTCGTAGATGTGCGGGTGGTGGCGGCGACCAATAAAGACCTGCAGGAAGAAATTGCGCAGGGACGGTTTCGCGAAGACCTCTACCACCGGTTGAGCGTCATCATTATCCACATGCCCTCCCTGTCCGGGCACAAAGAAGACATTCCGCTGCTCGCCGACCGGTTCATCACGCAAATCTGTCACGAATCCGGCATCGGTAAACCGGAAATAACGCCGGCAGCGCTTGAACAGTTGCAAAAACAACCATGGACAGGAAATATCCGCGAATTTCGCAATGTGATCGAGCGCCTGATCATCCTTGCCGGAAAAACCATCACGGATAAGGATGTATGCCTGTATGCCAACCCGAATAAACAACAATCGCAAACTATAAAGCAATGAAAACAATGATTACCCTTTGCACTGTCGCAGCCCTGTTGCTTTGTGCCCCAGCCTGGGCACAGCCGGGGAATACGCCGGAACAGCGTGCAAAAAAACTGACCCGCCAAATGAACAAAACGTTAGACCTGGACAAAACGCAAAAGAAAAAAGTGGCGGAAATCAATTTAACCTACATCCAAAAACAGGATGAGATAACGCAAAGACAGGATGACGGAGCAACAAACCAGGCCCAGCTGCACTACGACCTGCTGCAACTGGTTGCCGAACGAAACAGCGAGCTGAAAGAAGTATTGTCCGTTTCCCAGTACGGCACGTACATGGAATATGAAAGCGGAACCAGGAAAAGCATGCAGCAGGAAGAAAGGAAACGGCGGGAGGCGGCAAAAAAGAAATGAGTTTCCTGCGCTCAAATAACCATTTTTCGATTCGCTCATCCATAAATCAACTTTTTATTCCGTTCAATAGCGCGGCGAAGAACGGGGTTTTTGACGGTTTTTTCTTCCACTAAATCCACCGGACGCCGGAACAGCGTTTCCAAAGATTCTTTCAATGCGATATAGTTATCAAAGTAATGAAATAAATCAACGCGCCCGAAATTGACCAAAAAATCAATATCGCTGTCCGGTGAAAACTTATCGGTAAGAATCGAGCCAAACAAATACATATTATTTACTTTGTGCTGTTCGCAAAGTCTTGCCACATTTCCCATATTCTGTTCCACTATATTCATTGGCGTGTAATCTTATTACAAAGGTATAACTTTTTCCTGCTTCCCCGCCACCTTTGCCCAGGTGTCTTTCAGGGTTACGGTGCGGTTGAATACCGGCTTGTCCGGCGCAGCGTCCGCATCGACGGTGAAATAGCCGAGCCGCTCAAACTGCACGTGCATCGCGTGCGGCAGGTTTTTTAACGCCGGTTCGATGAATGCCGTTATGATGCGCAATGATTCGGGATTGATGAAATCCCTGTAATCACTGTCTTCGGGAAGGCTGTCCATGCGGGCTTCGGTAAACAGGCGGTCGAACAGCCGCACTTCGGCGCATCCGGCATGCAGCGCCGACACCCAGTGTACCGTACCCTTCACCTGCCTTGTGCTGCCGCTGCCGCTGCGGGTTTCGGGGTCGTAGGTGCAGCGCAGTTCCGTGACATTTCCGGCGGCGTCTTTCACCACCTCCTCGCATTTGACGATGTAGGCATACCGCAGGCGCACTTCGTTGCCCGGCGAAAGGCGGAAATATTTTTTCGACGGGTTCTCCATAAAGTCTTCACGTTCGATGTAGATTTCGCGACCGAACGGCAGTTTGCGCTTTCCGGCGCTTTCATCTTCGGGATTGTTCACCGCTTCGACCTCTTCCGTCTGTCCTTCGGGATAGTTGGTGATAACCACTTTCAGGGGATTGAGCACCGCCATGTAGCGATTGGCGCGCCTGTTCAGGTCTTCGCGCACGCACCATTCGAGCAGCGAGAGGTCAATCACATTGTCGCGCTTTGCCACGCCCACTTTTTCGGCAAACAGGCGGATGCTTTCGGGCGTATAGCCGCGGCGGCGCATGCCGCAAATCGTCGGCATGCGCGGGTCGTCCCATCCGGCGACGTATTTGTTTTTTACCAGCTCCAGCAGCTTGCGCTTGCTCATGACCGTATAGGTCAGGTTGAGCCGTGCAAACTCATACTGGCGCGAGGGAAAAATTTCCAGTTTATCAATGAACCACTCATACAGCGGGCGGTGTACGTCGAACTCCAGCGTGCAAATGGAATGTGTGATGCGCTCCATGGCGTCGCTCTCGCCGTGCGCATAGTCATACATCGGGTAGATGCACCACCGGCTGCCCGTGCGGTGGTGTCCGGTGTGCATAATGCGGTACATCAAAGGGTCGCGCAGCAGCATGTTCGGGTGCGCCATATCGATTTTGGCGCGCAGCACTTTGGCGCCGTCGGCAAATTCGCCGGCGCGCATGCGGGCGAATAAATCCAGGTTTTCTTCCGCGCTGCGGCTGCGGAACGGGCTGTTGACGCCCGGCTGCGTTACGGTGCCGCGCGTCCGGCGGATTTCTTCCTGCGCCTGGTCGTCCACATACGCCAGTCCCTTTTTGATGAGCAGGCACGCCCATTCATACAGCTGTTCAAAGTAGTCGGACGCATAAAATTCATTTGCCCACTCGAAGCCGAGCCACCGGACATCTTCCTTGATGGACTCCACATATTCGGTTTCTTCCTTTGCCGGATTGGTGTCGTCGAAGCGCAGGTTGGTTTTGCCGCCGTATTTTTTTGCCAGCCCGAAATTAAGGCAAATGCTTTTGGCATGCCCTACATGC
>JAIRYH010000082.1 GCA_031267855.1 Prevotellaceae bacterium | reverse complement strand
TTTTTTGAACGGCGTTTGCCCCGCTGCGGCAAGGCTCCACAGACAGGCAACAGCCAACAAGAATACGTTTTTTTTCATAATGCAAATTTTCAATTCTTCAATTCTTCGATTCCGGGCAGCAAAGTTAGCATAAAATCTCCGGATTCCACGCAACTTTCAATTTTGAATTTTGAAGGTTGAATATTGAATGGCTAACGCCATGGTGCGCCTGCCGCAATTCAATCTTCAAAATTCAAAATTCAAAATTGGCAATCTGTCAATCTGCAATTATTATGATATTTTTTCTATCTTTGCCGGCACAAATTACTAACTTAAAAACTTCCATAATATGTTTAAAAATCATCCTAAAGGGCTGCTGGTACTTGCCCTGACAAACATGGGCGAGCGTTTTGGCTACTACACCATGATCGCGATTTTGACGCTTTACATGCAGGCCAAATTCGGGCTGTCGTCATCGTCAACCAGCCTTATCTACGGCACTTTTCTGGGGCTGGTGTATTTCCTTCCCCTCCTCGGCGGCATTGTGGCCGACAAAGTGCTCGGCTACGGAAAAACCATCCTGCTCGGGACAGGCGTAATGTTTGCCGGTTACCTGCTGCTGGCGCTTCCAAGCGAAGCCGACACGACAGGGAAGATTATGATGTTTGGCGCCCTGCTGCTCATTTCCATGGGTACCGGCTTTTTTAAGGGAAACCTCCAGGCGCTGGTCGGGAATTTATATGAATCCGGCGACTTGAAAAACAGGCGGGACATAGCCTTCTCGATATTCTACATGTTTATCAACATCGGCGCATTCTTTGCCCCGAGCGTGGCCAATACGATTAACAACGCATTTCTGGCAAAGGAAAATTTCACCTACGATGCAAGCATTGCCAAAAATTATGTGGCGCTGAACGACCGGCTGGTTGACGAATCCACGTTCGTCATGCAGGCGCTGGAAGGAAAAACGCCGGAAAACGAAAAGGCGGCGGCGGATATCGTAAAAAGCGCCAAGAAAAAGGCGGGTGTGATTTTTGAAAAAGACCGCGCCGATATCCTGTTCCGCCTGAAGGCCGCCGGATTGAATCAGTTGACGCTTGCCGGCAAGCTGACGGAGGATGCATGGCGGGTAACACCGTCCGATTACGCGCTGCTCGACAGTCGCCGCACGGAAGACCGGCCTGCCGTTGCCGCCCTGAAAGACCGCATTCATTCGATTGCCGTCACCGACCCAGCACTGTATGGCGCCCCCGGCAATCCCGACGCTTTCCCCGTGCATTTCGGGAAACATTATGTGGACAATGCCCTGAGTAAATCCTATAACCTGGCATTTGGCGTGGCCTGCATCAGCCTGATTATTTCGGTGCTGATTTTCCTTCTGTTCAAGCCCACCTGGAAAGCCGTCGATAAAACGCACAAGCAACGGCTGAGGGAAGCAAATCCGGCCGAACAGGTGGTGGTGCTTTCCAAAGAACAGGTGCGCGAGCGCATCATCGCCCTGCTGCTGGTATTTTTTGTCGTCATTTTCTTCTGGATGTCGTTCCACCAGAACGGTCTTTGCATGACTTTCTTTGCCCGCGACTACACCGTGAGCCAGATAAGTTCCGTACAGAACATGGCGTTTTCCCTGATGGGACTGCTGCCCCTGGTGGCGGTGCTTTATGGCGTCTACTGGGCAACCATGGGGCTGTTCGGCGGAAAACGCAGCCCGCTTGCCGGAGGCATCATCGCCCTGATTGGTCTTGCCGGGCTGACGGCTTATTATTTTGCGGACGTGAAAACATCGGGGGCGGTAACCATTACGCCGCAAATATTCCAGCAGTTCAATCCGCTGTTCATCGTATTGCTCACGCCGGTGTCGGTGGCGTTTTTCACTTACCTTGCCGGCCGCCGGAAAGAACCGTCGGCGCCGCGCAAGATAGGCTTCGGCATGCTGATTGCCGCCGTTGGCTTTATCATCCTGCTCGCCGTATCGTTTGGCCTGCCCGCGCCTTCCGGGATTGACGGGATTTCGAATAGCCTGGTTTCCCCGAACTGGCTGATCGGAACCTATCTGGTACTGACGCTGGCAGAACTGTTCCTGAGCCCCATGGGGCTTTCATTTGTGGCCAAGGTGGCGCCGCCGCAATACAAGGGCATGATGCAGGGCGGCTGGCTTGCCGCTACATCCATCGGCAACGTGCTGGTCGGCGTGATGGGTTCGTTCTGGGACAAACTGCCGCTCTACGCATTCTGGAGCGTATTGATAATTTGCTGCGTACTTTCGGCGCTGTTTATTTTCTCCATCATAAAACGGCTGGAAAAAGCGACGGAATAGGCAGAAAACAGACAATAGATGATAAGCGAGCCTTCCTGTTCGCATAAATACTTCTAAAATATGTCTCCCTTTCTGTTTAGCCTGAACTGCGTGTTGCATTTTGTTTGTACCTTTGCATTCTAAAAACAACAGGGATGACTTATGTATACCATAGCTTTAAACGAAATATTGATGAACCGTTCTTATCCTGACGCCGGACTGGCGCTTTACCGGATGCTTGTTGACAGGATGGACAACGAAGACAAGATAATCCTCAGTGTGAAAAACGTGGATATGCTGCCTTCTATGTTCCTGAATATGTCGACAGGTAAAATCATAGAAGATTTCGGTGCAGACAAATTAAAAAAGATAACATTTACCGAAATTACCCGGGTACAGGCGGAAAGAATTAAAGACTATGTAACTCGATTTTCTGCCGGACGGCAATCCGTATCCTAATGGATCGTCATACAATCATTACAATTTATATTTAGTTTTATTCCGCGATAAATTTCCGGCGAAGTCCTGTATGTTGAAAAGCATTGATCCCGCAGCCCTTGAAAAGGAATGTACGTTTCGCACGGCACGCAGCAGCGGAAAAGGCGGACAAAACGTAAACAAGGTGGAAACAAAGGTTGTGCTTGTGTTTGCCGTAAGGGATTCGGCGCTGTTCGATGAAAAGGAAAAAGCGGCGCTGTTGCGAAAATTAGCCCCGCGGCTGACGCGGGAAAACGTTTTACAGGTAGCCTGCGACAGGGAACGTTCGCAGCTGCAAAATAAAACCATCGCCGTCCGTAAAGCCATTGCCCTTCTGGAAAAAGCCCTGAAGCCCGCGAAACCGCGCAGGAAAACCAGACCCACCAAAGCCTCCGTCGAAAAGCGCCTGCAGGACAAATCACTTCTGGCAAAGAAAAAAGAACGGCGCGTGAAGACGTAATGGAGTTATGCGTTATGCGAATCAGCCGTTCAAACACGAGCAACCCCGTATCGTGCACAGCGCCCCGGCAAAAACCGCCGAAACGCCCCGCGCCGCAGGGAAAATTCCCGAAATTCCGCACCGCACGGCACACTATATATATAGTATCCCCCCCTGAAAATAAAAAACCAGCCGGCCGGCAAACCTGCGGAAGGGGATTGTAGGCCTACGAAGGTACCTTTTCAACCTGGGGGAGGCTTTTGTAGGCCTACGAAAGCCATTTTTCAACCTGGGGGAGGCTTTTGTAGGCCTACAAAAGCCATTTTCCGGCCTGCGGGAGGCTTTCGTAGGCCTACAGAAGCCATTTTTCAACCTGGGGGAGGCTTTTGTAGGCCTACGAAAGCCATTTTCCAGCCTGCGGGACGAATTGTAGGCCTACGAAAACCCCTTTTCAACCTGCGAAACGGAATTGTAGGCCTACAAAAGGCGTTTTCAGCCTGCGGGACGGAATTGTAGGCCTACGAAAGGCATTTGAAAGACAGAAAGGCAGTCCTGCACGGCAAAAAATGACAAAAAGACATTTTTAAACTTAAAAAACACCATAAATTATGCGATATGCGACCCGCGACGGGCGATGGGCGACGGGCGACGGGCGACCGGAAGCTGTCGCATATCGCGTATCGCCTGTCGCATATCGCCTGTCGCATAGCCCTGTGACGTGACAGCAGGCACACACGCACCTCAAGCCCCGCAATGGAAACTTTTTCAACTGTTATGATCCTTGCGGGCGGCGTCATTAAACGTCCACGAGGCTTCCCGCACGGAGGGAAAACATTCACTCATGATTTTAATTTCTACTTTTTTCTTACCTTTGTAGCTCATTTTTTTTGAATCAGCTATTATGAAACATTTTTTAATCTCATTTGCATTGCTTGTCGGGACAGCCGTTGCTGCTCAGGCGCAGGAAACCATCAAGTTCGACAAGACCGTTCACGATTTCGGCAATGTGCCGGAGCAGGGCGGTCCGGTAACCTATTCCTTTGAATTTACCAACACGGGTAACGCGCCGCTGATTATTCAGGATGTGGCGGCATCATGCGGCTGCACTACTCCCGGATGGTCGAAGGAACCTGTTGCCCCGGGTGGTCGCGGTTTTGTGAAAGCTACTTTTGCGCCGTCGGGCGCTGTGTCGTTCGACAAGAGCTTGACGGTTACTTCTACCGGATCGCCCAATATTGTAACCCTGCGTATTCGCGGTATGGTGGTAGCAAAAACACGCACGGCCGAAGAAACTTTTCCGGTTGCCTGCGGCGCTTTGCGCTTGCGCAGTGCAGTATTGCCCATGGCGCGGATTATGCAGGGACGCGTAAAAAAAGATTCCATGGAATTTATTTATACAGGCGCCGCCCAGCCGGCATTATCATTTAAGAACATTCCGCCGCAATTAAAACTGGAAACCGTCGAAGCCGGCGGAAAACATTTTATCCGCTGTACTTACAATACCGCTGCCGTCAAGTCTTTGGAATGGGGTGCGGTAAAATATCCGGTGGCGATCGCCCTCAACGGAAAAGAAGAAGGGCGTTTGACCGTTACGGCAACCATTGTGCAGGATTTTTCCAAACTCACCGCCGCCGATTATCAAACCATACCTGTTGCTACGGTTGCCAATCCTGCGATTAACTTCAAAGAATTGAAAAAAGGCGCAACCTACACTGCCGAATACACGCTCACCAATACCGGCAAAAGCGAACTGGTGATTCATAAAGCCGAATCGGAAAATGCGGATGTGAAAATCACTGCCCCCGCCAACGTCAAACCCGGCGAAAAAGCTACGGTTAAAGTAGTGCTGCATACGAAAAACGAAACGCCCGGCGACAAGCTGTACGCCATACAGCTTATTACTAATGCGCCGAATCAAGCGCTGCTGTCGCTAATGCTGACCGGCACAATTAAGTGATCCGGCGGCTAACGCCGGAATTGTACACGTGTCCCGAATTTTTTAAATCTTTAAAGTGAACAGTGCGCTTACAGTAAATGACGGCGTGGAACAGCCGCCGATGGTCAATCCCCACATGGAAGATCTTTTTAAGAAACGCCGGCAGCCCCTGCCCTCGGTGGACGATTATGTGAGCGGCATTCGCGAAGGGGTTATCACCATGCTGAGCCGCGCTATTACACTTATCGAAAGCCGCCACCCCGACCATCAACAGACGGCGCAAAAAGTGCTGGAGGCCTGCCGTCCGTTTGCCGGAAATTCGATCCGGCTTGGCATTACGGGCGTTCCGGGCGCCGGAAAAAGTACATTCATCGAAGCGTTTGGCGGCATGATAACCGCTCGTAATCATAAATTGGCGGTACTCGCCATTGACCCCGGCAGCGAGCGCAGCAAAGGCAGCATCCTGGGCGACAAAACACGGATGGAAACATTGAGTTCCGATCCGCGCGCATTCATCCGTCCCAGTCCCGGAACCGGTTCGCTGGGCGGCGTAGCGCGCAAGACTTACGAAACCGTCATCCTCTGCGAAGCCGCCGGGTTCGATTATATTTTCATTGAAACCATTGGCGTGGGGCAATCCGAAGTAGCCGTACATTCCATGACCGACTTCTTTTTGCTGCTGATGATTTCCGGCGCAGGCGACGAATTGCAGGGCATCAAGCGCGGCGTCATGGAAATGTCGGACCTATTGTTAATCAACAAAGCCGACGGCAGCAACATGGAAAAAGCCATACAGGCGCAGGCGCAGTACCAAAGCGCACTGCATCTCTTCCCCGCTCCGCCTTCGGAATGGACGCCCCATGCACTCCTCTGTTCGGCACTGGAAAAAACGGGCTTAAACGAGGTGTTGCAGGAAATAGAAAAATATATTAGCCTGACCAAATCGAACGGTTATTTTGAACAGCGCCGCCGCGAGCAGGCGCGTTACCGCATGTACGAAACCATCAATGAAAATTTGCAGAATACATTTTATAATAATAAAACCGTGGCGGAAAAATTGGCGGAACTGGAGCAGCAGGTAATTGACGGCACGCTGAATCCCTACGACGCCGCCACGCAGCTGCTTGCCATAAAGCGATGAAGCGACGCAGCGAACGGGGACGGCAAGTGCACGGCGGCGTCAGCCCTCAAGACTTAAGAACCGGGCGCAGGCCGGCGCCGGCAACCCATAGCGCATAATTCATTTACGGATTTATTTGACACGCCGGCCAACCAACATATCAACACATCAATCATGTTTGCACTGCTCAAAGATACCTTTCTCATCACAGGCCTTGTCATGGTGATGCTGTTATTGATTGAGTATGTCAATGTGCGGTCGCATGGACGTTCGTGGCAGCGGTTGCAGCAATCGCCGCTGGGGCAGGTTGTGGTGAGCGCGTTTCTGGGACTTGTTCCCGGTTGCATCGGAGGCTTTGCGGTTGTGTCGCTTTTTGCGCACCATCTGCTGGGCTTTGGGGCATTGGCGGCGATGATGATCGCCACTACCGGCGACGAGTCGTTTGTGCTGCTGGCAGCG
>JAIRYH010000038.1 GCA_031267855.1 Prevotellaceae bacterium | reverse complement strand
GGGGTATTGTAAAAACCGTAAAATCGGCAAAAAAAATAGTAGACCGTAAAGATGCGGTGGTATGGGACATTTTGGAAAATGTGATGAAAGGACATCCGATATTATTGAACCGGGCACCTACGCTGCACCGCTTGGGTATTCAGGCTTTCCAGCCCAAACTGATAGAAGGGAAGGCCATTCAATTACACCCGCTGTCGTGTACGGCTTTTAACGCTGACTTCGACGGCGACCAAATGGCGGTTCACTTGCCGCTGGGCAATGCCGCTATTCTGGAAGCGCAGCTATTGATGCTTGGTTCGCACAATATCTTGAATCCCGCCAACGGCGCGCCTATTACGGTGCCTTCGCAGGACATGGTGTTGGGACTATATTATATCACAAAAGCATTGAAAGGCGCAAAAGGGGAGGGCTCGATATTCTACGGCCCCAAAGAAGTAACGATTGCATACAATGAAAAAGCAGTGGACCTGCACGCGATGATTAAAGTGCGCATCAACCTTTGGCAACCCGACAATACTTACAAGTCCGAGATGATCGAAACCACCGTCGGACGTGTACTGTTTAATCAGGTAGTGCCTAAGGAAGCCGGATACATCAACGAAGTATTAACAAAAAAGTCATTACGCGATATCATCGGAAATGTATTGAAAATAGCCGGTGTGGCGGTAACATCCAAGTTCCTGGACGATATTAAGAACCTCGGCTACCAAATGGCATTTCGCGGTGGCTTGTCGTTCAACCTGAACGACGTGATTGTCCCGAAAGAAAAAGAAAAACTGGTAAATGAAGGCTATGCTGCCGTTGAAGAAGTAGTGAATAACTACAACATGGGTTTCATTACAAACAATGAACGATACAACCAAATTATTGACATTTGGACGCACACCAACGCCAAGCTTACGCAGACGGTGATGAAACAATTGTCGAGTGACAAAGGCGGTTTCAACTCTGTGTACATGATGTTGGACTCCGGCGCCCGCGGCTCGAAAGAACAGATTCGCCAGTTGACCGGCATGCGCGGCTTGATGGCGAAACCGCAAAAATCGGGCGCCACAAGTGCGGAAATTATCGAGAACCCTATTTTATCCAACTTTAAAGAAGGCTTGTCGGTGCTGGAGTACTTTATTTCTACACACGGGGCACGGAAAGGGTTGGCAGATACGGCGCTGAAAACAGCCGACGCCGGTTACCTCACGCGCCGGCTGGTGGATGTGTCGCAGGACGTCATCATCCACGAAAACGATTGCGGCACATTGCGCGGACTGGTTGCTTCGGCAATCAAAAACAACGACGAAGTGGTGGAATCGCTTTACGACCGCATACTCGGACGCACCTCCGTGCACGACGTAACCCACCCCTTGACCGGAGAAATGATTGTGGCGGCGGGAGAAGAAATAACCGAAGACATTGCACGGATCATAGAAGATTCACCTGTTGAACAGGTAGAAATACGTTCGGCATTAACCTGCGAGTCAAAAAAAGGTATTTGCGCCAAATGCTATGGACGCAATTTGGCTACAGGCCGCATGGTAGAACGCGGCGAAGCTGTCGGCGTGATTGCGGCGCAGTCTATCGGCGAACCGGGAACACAGCTGACATTGCGTACTTTCCACGTCGGCGGCACCGCATCGAGCATTGCTTCCGACAATAAAGTTATTGCGCGTTACGACGGCAGACTGGAAATCGACGAATTGCGCGTGGTAAACAAGCAGTCCGACGACGGTACGAAAGTGGATATTGTTATCGGACGGCTGGCAGAAATGCGTATTGTCGATAAGAATACGGATATTGCACTTTATCATCACAGCATTCCTTACGGCGCACAACTTTATATGAAGCATGGCGTGGACGTGAAGAAAGGCGACTTGATTTGCGAATGGGATCCGTACAATGCCGTTATTATCTCGGAACTTTCCGGAAAAATAGCGTTTGACAGCGTGGTGGAAGGCGTTACGTTCCGCGAAGAAACGGACGAAGCAACCGGCTACCGCGAAAAGGTGATCATTGAATCACGCGACAAATCACGTAACCCGACGGTGCGCATTCTGGATGCAAAAGGCACTGAAATCAAGCAGTACAATTTACCGGTAGGCGCGCACATCATGGTGAACGAAGGCGACAAGGTCAATTCGGGCGACATTCTGGTAAAGATTCCGCGTGCGGTAGGCAAATCGGGCGACATCACCGGGGGTCTGCCGCGCGTAACCGAACTGTTCGAAGCCCGCAACCCGTCCAATCCCGCCATTGTCTCCGAAATTGACGGAGAAGTAATCATGGGTAAGATTAAACGCGGTAACCGCGAAATTATCGTACGCTCGAAATTGGGCGAAGAAAAGAGGTACCTGGTGCCGCTGTCGAAACAGATTCTGGTACAGGAAAACGATTATGTACGTGCCGGAACACCTCTGTCCGACGGCGCCATTACGCCGCTTGACATTTTGAACATACAGGGTCCGACGCGCGTACAGGAATACATTGTGAACGAAATACAGGAAGTTTACAGGTTGCAGGGCGTGAAAATTAACGACAAGCACTTTGAAGTCATCGTACGTCAAATGATGCGCAAGGTGGAGATTGTGGAGCCGGGCGATACCCGTTTCCTTACCGAACAGTTGGTGGACAAATGGGACTTCATGTTTGAAAACGATTCGCTGTACGATAAAAAAGTGGTGCAGGATCCGGGCAATTCAACGACCCTGAAAGCCGGGCAAATGATTACGGCACGGAAGCTGCGCGACGAAAATTCGATACTCAAGCGCAAAGACTTGAAGCCGGTGGATGCGCGCGACGCATTGCCTGCCACTTCCAACCAGATATTGCAGGGTATTACCCGCGCTGCGCTGCGTACAACAAGTTTCATGTCGGCAGCTTCGTTCCAGGAAACCACAAAGGTTTTGGGCGACGCCGCTATCCACGGTAAGGAAGACCTGCTGGAAGGCTTGAAGGAAAACGTGATCTGCGGACACTTGATTCCTGCCGGAACTGGCATGCGTTACCTCGACAAGCTGGTCGTAGCCTCCATGAGCGATTACGAACGCATGAAGAAAAAAGCGGAAAAAGAATAGACAGCCTTATATTATTTAATGCAAAAAAATCCCTGCGACGCCGTCGCGGGGATTTTTTTGATCGGGCTACACTGCGGCAATGATTTTCAGACTTAGCTACCGCCATTGTCCGCCTGCCGCAATTCTTAATTCCTAATTCCTAATTCTCAGCGTAACCGGGCAGTGGTCGGAGTGTACAACGTCTTTCAGGATGTCGGCGTCGAGGAGCCGGTCGAGGAGGTTGCGGGTTGCCCAGAAGTAGTCTAACCGCCAGCCTATGTTTCGCGCGCGCGACTGTGCAAAGTGGCTCCACCAGCTGTAGCGTTCCGTTTCGTCTTTGTGGAAAACCCGGAATGTATCAACAAAGCCGGCGGCTTCCAGGGCGTCCAGCCATGCGCGTTCTTCGGGCAGGTAGCCCGACATTTTTTCGTGCGACTTGGGATGGTTGATGTCGATCGGTTTGTGGCTGATGTTGAAATCGCCGGTAATGATGATTTTCGAGCGGGTCAGACGAAGGTGCAGGATGTATTTCAGGAAATCGGCGAGGTAGTCCATTTTGAACTGTTGCCGTTCTTCGCCCATGGTGCCCGACGGGAAATAGGAACAGATGAGCGTCAGGTCGCCGTAGTCGGCGCGGACAAAGCGTCCTTCCGCATCGTAGCGCGGCGTGCCGATACCGTAAATGACTTCGTCGGGTTGCTGTTTCGAGAAAATGCCTGTGCCGCTGTATCCCTTTTTCTGTGCGGGGTGCAGGAAGCAGTGATAGCCCAGGCTTTCATAAAAAGCCGTGTCGATTTGGCTGTTTTGCGCTTTGGATTCCTGGATGCACAGCATATCGGGGTTTTCCTTTTGCAGCCAGGTGTTCCACCCCTTTGTTACTGCCGACCGGATGCCGTTGAGATTGTAGGATATTAAATATCGTTCGGACGCGGACATTATTTTTTGGGAGGGATGACTTTTGTTTCCGACATGGTGCAGGTGCCGTTGAATATGGCGCCCGCTTCGATGCTGATTTTTGCCGTAACAATGCTGCCTTTGACATTTGACGTGCTTTTCAGGCTGATGATTTCCGATATGTTGAGAGTGCCTTCTACCTGGCCGAAGATATCGGTGGTGCGACCGACAATTTCCCCTTTGGTTCTGCCGGTATTCCCGACCACCACTTTGCCTTTTGCGGTGATATTTCCGTCCAGGGATCCGTCCAGGCGAATGTCGCCGGGGGTGTTGATGTTGCCTACCACTTCCGTGCCCTGGCAAATCCGGTTGATATTGCTTATGGGTTGTTGTTCTTGTTCGCGTGCCATATATATTTCATTTTAATTTTGAATTCGGAGACAAAAGTACGATTTTTTTTACGAATAGGCAATTTTATATAGTTTGTCGGCGCGGCGGATTTTTTCAGGGATGGCTATCGAGCAGGTTTCGCCCTTGACGGTTTTGGGTACAGCCTGTAATGCTACACGGATTTCCGTAACGGTTTTGCGCACCACGCCGGTGGTGGGTCCGATAATCAGGATGTCGTCGCCTGCTTCCAGTTCGCCGGTTTCGATTAAAAATTCCGCCACGCCCAGCCGGTTAAAATAGTTGGTGGCTTTGCCGATGTATGTTTTCCGTTCGGTGGCTTTGTTGCCATACGCTTCGCTCCATTCGCCGAGCGCTGCGCCCTGGTAGTAGCCGTCCCAGAAGCCGCGATTGAACACGGTGCGCAGGGTGGCGGTCAGCTGTTCCGTCAGCCGGGGGGTATAGTTGCCGGCAAGGCATGCATCTATCGCGCGGCGGTAGCAGGCGGTTACGGTCTGCACGTAGTCGGCGGCGCGGGCGCGGCCCTCGATTTTGAATACCCGTACGCCGGCGTCCAGCAGCTTGTCCAGGAAGCCGATTGTGCAAAGGTCTTTCGGCGACATGATGTACTGGTTGTCGATGGCCAGTTGCCTGCCGCTTTCGTTGTCGGTAACCGTGTAGCCGCGCCGGCATACCTGGTAGCATGCGCCGCGGTTGGCGGAAGCGTTGTGTTCATGGAGGCTGAGGTAGCATTTGCCGGACGTTGCCATGCAGAGGGCGCCGTGGCAGAACAGTTCGATGCGTACCGGCTTTCCGCCGGGTCCGTTGACGGGCGTTGCGATGATTTGTGAATGGATGTGTTTTATTTTGTCCAGCGTCAGTTCGCGCGACAGCACCATCACGTCGGCAAAGCGGGCGTAGAAGCGTACGGCTTCGATATTGGTCAGGTTGCATTGCGTGGACAGGTGTACTTCGACGCCCTGCCGGCGGGCACACTCAATCGCCGCGATGTCCGACGCAATGATTGCCGTAACGCCTGCCTGCCTTGCCGCGTCGATGAGGCGGCGCATTTCGTCGAGTTCGTCGTCGTAGAGCACGGTGTTTACCGTAAGGTAGGAGCGGAGATGGCGCCGGCGGCAGAAATCCGTGATGCGCGCCAGGTCGCCGGGCGAGAAGTTATGGGCGGCGCGCGCGCGCATGTTGAGGTTGCCGACGCCGAAATATACGGCATCGGCGCCGCCCTGTGCCGCCGCCGCCAGGCATTCGAAGTTGCCCGCCGGGGCCATGAGTTCTATATCGTCGCGCAAAAACACAATATGGATTTATTTTTTATAAGAAAACCTTATTTCCCTTCCTCCAACCTTATGGATTTATTTTTTATAAGAAAACCTTATTTCCCTTTCTCCAACCTTAGTAGCAAAGGAAGATCATCACCACCCCATTAACCTTATTACCTTATTTCTTTATTGTATGCTGATAAAATTTGATGAATTGTTCGTATTCTTCCGCGTATGTCTTCTTTTTATGGTGTTCCGGCTGGTTCAGGATATATTTACAAACCTTGTCAATATCTTTCTTGGAAATGGAAAAAGCAGAACATGATTGCTGCCACCGAAAGTTACCCGTGCACAGGTTATTTTCATTAATAAAATGTTCCGAACTGCCGGCTATTATGGTTGCCAGACATTCTTCCGCCATGTCGGGGGCGCGGGAAACGAGA
>JAIRYH010000020.1 GCA_031267855.1 Prevotellaceae bacterium | reverse complement strand
TTGAGTGCCTCCGCCACCTATTACGCCCAGTCGCGGAACACGACGACATTCTGCGTGTCCGCCACCCGCCTGGCGGTAAAGGCTACCATAGTTGCCAACCCTTCCACTCCCTCGTTATCACAGAACGGGCCGAAGTGTGCCGGGACAGCGGTTACCTTCACGGCTTCCGGCGGCAGCGGCTCCTACAACTGGAACGGACAGTTCAGCGGTAGCGGCACAGCAAAGACAAGCCCCACAACCGCCGGCAGTTATTCGGCGCAGGTGCGGTCGGTTACTACCGCGAGCGGCGCCACGTGCTACAGCGCCTACACAAGCAGCGTAACCGGCACCGTGAACGCTCCTGCGGGCTATGGTTTCGATATCAAGGTCGGTTCGTGCGGCTGTGCGGCCGGGCTAGTAATCTGTGGTCCGCGATGTGCGCCAAAGTGCGATCGCATCCTGCACACTCCATACGGATGCAACCAATACCCGTTTACTCACACCTGGCTGCAGCGCGAAGAAGTGACCTACGTGTGGACGATCGAACAGGTCGCAGGCGCGTGCATGCTGCTTTCGGATGACTTCATAGCCGTTCCCCCGGGTAATATGTGCCTGGACTTTAACCCGCACAAAGACGGAAACGGAGTGATGCAGTACTCGCATGCCTGCAGATGGTGGCCATTCTAATGACCGCCGCATATAGAAGGCGACAAAAATTATAGCTACTCTCCGGTCCTTTTTATTAAACACCACTTCCGTTGCGCCGCGCAACCCTCAGGCTTGCCCCGCGCAACTACAGGAAACTAAAAACGTTCTTTAAAAGTTGGGAAGGCAGGGCAAAAAAGCGGCAATAATTCATAATGCTTATTTCCGTCGGCTAAAGCCAACGGAAAAAAGGAATCCGACTCCTTTCAATGTGGAATGTGGAAAGCTGAATGTGGGACTGTCTCGAAAGTCATTTAGCACGCAGATAACGCAGATTTTATAGATGAGCGCAGATTATCAATTAGCAGATAATATGCGTTTCGTCTAATTAAGATTTATAAAAAATCTGCGCACATCCCTCCAGTCTGCGTCATCTGCGTGCTTTTGAGACAGATCTACCCGGAAGTCTAACGTCTAATGTCTAGCGTCTAATGTCTATTCTCGGTAAAAATGCTTAAATTCGCACATTAATAACTTATGCTATGAATTTGGAATCTGATATTGTACGCGCCCTGCGGCAGGTATACGACCCCGAGATCCCCGTAAACATTTACGACCTCGGGCTGGTATACGCAATAGCCGTTGATGACGGGCAAAAAGCAACGGTTACCATGACCCTGACGTCGCCCAACTGCCCGCTTGCCGACCGGCTTCTGGAGGATACCTATGAGGCCGTACGCGATGTGCCGGGCGTTGCCGACGCGGTGATCAATCTAACGTTTGAACCGCCGTGGGAGCGCAGCCGCATGACCGAAGAAGCCCTGCTTGAACTGGGACTGCTGTAGGCGATGAACGGCGGACAACACACAGCGGACACTGAACGCACGGTTCCCGCGCCTCCTCCGGCGCGAGGCGGGAGCGTGTGGCTGCTGCTGGGCGGCAACCAGGGCGACCGGGTGCACCTGCTGCGGCAGGCGCGCGAACTGCTGTCGCGCCATGCCGGGAAAATAGTGCGGCAGTCGGCGCTGTACGAAAGCGAGCCATGGGGCTTCACTTCGCCCGGGTGGTTTGTGAACCAGGCCGTCGAAATGGAAACTGCCTGGTCGCCGGTGCAGTTGCTTTCCGTCACGCAGCAGATAGAAAAAACACTGGGGCGCGAAAAACCGCTGGCGGCAGGCTATGCCCCGCGGACAATGGATATTGACATCCTGCTTTTCGACCGGCAAATTATTTGCCTCCCCGGGCTGGCGGTGCCGCATCCCCGCCTGCATGAACGCCTGTTTGCCCTCCTGCCGCTCTGCGAAATAACGCCGGAAACCGAACATCCGGTTTTGCAAAAAACACTCCGCCTGCTGCTGCAGGAATGCCGCGACACCTGCAGGGTCCGGAAACTGTAACGTGAAAAATTGATGAAAATTTGGTACATTTGCATTTGATTTAACAAAAAAATTAACACCATGAAAAAAATACTGGTTATCGGTGCGCTGGGGCAAATCGGCTCGGAGCTCACGGCGGCATTCAACGAAAAGTACGGCAACGAAAATGTCATTGTGGCAGACGTCGCCGAAGACCGGAATAACTTATATGCCGGCAATGCTTTTGAAAAAATGGACGTGACGGACAGCGCCTCCATCGAGGCGGCCATCAGGCGGCACCGCATCGACACCATCGTCAACCTGGCGGCCATCCTTTCGGCTACCGGCGAAAAAAATCCCGACCTCGCCTGGAAAATCAATATTGACGGGCTTTTGAACGTTATCCGTTTGGGCATTAAATACCGGCTCGACCGCGTCATGGTGCCGAGTTCCATTGCCGTGTTCGGCCCGCAGTCGGTGCTGTACGATACGCCGCAGGAAACCGTGCTGGTGCCGAATACCATGTATGGCGTCACGAAGGTGGTCGGCGAACTGCTGGGCGATTACTATTTCAGGAAGTCGGGACTGGATTTTCGCGGCATCCGCTACCCCGGCGTTATCAGCAACAAAACCATGCCCGGCGGCGGCACCACCGACTATGCGGTGGAAATCTTTTATGAAGCCGTGAAAAATAAAAAATACACCTGTTTCCTCAGCCCCGAATCCTGCCTGCCGATGATTTACATGCCCGACTGCATCCGCGCCACCCTGACGCTGCTCGAGGCCGACCGCGGCAAACTGCGGCACTGCGGCAACTACAACGTCGGCGCCATGAGCTTTACGCCCGAAATACTGGCAAACGAGATTAAAAAACACATCCCCGAATTTACTATTGACTACCGTCCCGACTTCCGCCGCGAGATTGCGCGCTACTGGCCTGCGTCGGTCGACGATTCCTCCGCCCGCGCCGAATGGGGCTGGACGCCGGAATGGAACCTGGAACGCATGGTGGCCGACATGCTGCAGGCCATACGGGCGAAGGATGTTAAGCCGGGCTAAAGCCCGGGTGTTTTCCGCACCGGTTAAATTCTTGCAGTGAAATCTTTTGATACGTCAGGGTTTTCGACGTCTTCTTCGGGGGCATGGCGGCGGTGATGCAGGACATCTTTTTTCATCCATTTTCCCGATTTGTAGTAAATGTACGCCCCCGCCAGCGCGACGACCCATCCCACGACAATCGACCACCAGATGCCGGTTTCCGCCATCTTTGTCTGCGAAAGGAAATAGGCTACCGGCACCCGTACGAACCACAGCCCGAGCAGCGTAAACAGCATGGGGACGAGCGTCGCTCCCGCGCCGCGCATCACGCCGTTGAGGGTAAACATGGTGCAGAAGAGGAAGTAAAAAGAGCAGATGATGACCAGGTATTCGTAGCCGATGCGTATTACTTCCATGCTGTCGGCGCTGCCGGTATCCACGAAGAGGTGCATGATTTGCTTGCCGAACAGCAGCATGACCAGTGTGGTAAACACGCAGGTGATATTCGTCATGATCAGGGTGGCATTGAGCCCGCGCTTGATGCGCTCATAGCGTCCGGCGCCGATATTTTGCCCTACAAATCCGGAGAGCGCCGCCGCAAAGTTCATGGCGGGCATGGCGACAAACATGTCTACGCGCCCGGCAGCCGTGTAGGCGGCAATGGTGTTTACGCCGAACCGGTTGACGATAACCATGAGCGCCAGCCCGCCCAGTCCCACAAAGGTCTGCTGCACGCCCGACGGCAAGCCGATGCGCATGGATTCGCGAAAAACGGTTTTATCGAATACCAGGTTGCGCAGCGACAGGCGGACGAGGCTGCGCGTGCGGTACAGGTATGCCAGCGTTGCCCACCACGAGAGCAGCGTGGCAATGGCTGTAGCCCATGCGGCGCCTTTTATTCCCCATCCGAATTCGGCGACAAACAGGTAGTCCAGTCCGGCATTCAGAATGGTGGAAAGTATCAGGAAATACAGCGGCGTTTTTGAATTTCCTATGCCGCGCAGCACTGCCGCAACGCCGTTGTAGCAAAACATGGGAATGGCGGAAGTGAGTATCAGCGTGGAAAAATAGTCTGTGGCGTCGGGGATAATTTCTTCCGGCAGGTTGATCAGCCTGAACAGGTCTTCGCTGAAAAACCAGCCGGCCAGAGATACGACGATGCCGGATACAAACAATGTAATGTTGATGGTGTCGGATGCGCGGCGCACTTTTTCGTATTGCCTGGCGCCGAAGTATTGCGATATGACCACGGAGCCGCCAATCGTCAGGCCCATGACCATGGCACAGATGGAAAAAATAATAGGAAATGAGGCGCCGACCGCCGCCAGCGCTTCGCGTCCGAGGTACTGCCCGACCACGATACTGTCTACCATGTTGTATAGCTGTTGAAATATGTTGCCAATCAACATGGGCATGGCGAATTTAAAAATTACCGTGGCTTCTTTTCCTTGTGTGAGGTCTTTCATGCAGTAAGAATAATGACTGAAATTTTGGCGTGCAAAGATACATAAAAAAGCCGGAGCATGTTCGCCCGGCTTCTATATCGATGTGTGCTGCGGTGCTTTATTTGGCGGCGTCTTCACATTTTTTTGCATGGTCTTTTTTGCAGCAGGCTTTCGTAGAATCACTCTTGCAGCAGGCTTTCGTAGAATCGCCCTTGCAGCAAACTTTGGTAGAATCGCCCTTGCAGCAGGCCTTGCCGTCTTTTTTGTCGCAGGCTGCGTCTTTTTTGTCGCATTGAACCGTTTCTATCGCCGTAGCGCTGATGGAATATTTGCGAATAACGCCTTCCGCCACGATGATGCCTTTGATTTTTTCGGCTTTTGCAAGCAATTCGGCTTTTGCTGTTGAGTCTTCCGTTGCATTGGCTTCATCCGTCAGGGTGGCTACAAAGGTTTCATCAATGACTTCTTCACTGATGACCCCTGTTACTTTCAGCACAGCGCATTTTGCATTTTCGGGAACCGCTACGCCTTCGGCGGGAACCACGGTAATCGCGTGTTTTTCGCTGCCGGTAATTTGAAGCGCGCCCGAATGGCAGCAAAACTGCGCCTTTCCGGCAACGGTTACTTCTTTTCCAATGAACGCTACAGGATTTTCGTAGAATTTATCTACACATAAACCTGCATCTTTTGTGCCGCAGGCAGCTAAAATAAAAGCAAGCGCGGCAATAGATAAAATTTTTTTCATGAGATGTTTTTTTTATTGTTTTTATTAAATAAGATGAAATTTACGATATGTAAAAACTTTTGCAAAGGTAGAAATTTATTTTTAAATAACTAATATTCTCCTGTTTTTTTAATGAAAAATTCATATTTTCTCAATCACGTTTACTTCCGGCTCCAAATTTATGCCGAATTTTTCGTATACCGATTGCCGTATCTTGGTCGACAGGGCAAGTATGTCATGGCCGGTTCCGCCGCCGTAGTGCACGAGCACTAATGCCTGTTGTGCATGGACGCCCACTGCGCCGGCGCGCCGGCCTTTCCATCCGGCCTGCTCGATGAGGCGGGCGGCGGGCAGTTTTACACAGTCGCTGCTGACGGGGTAGGCGGTCATGAGCGGGTCTTTTGAGGTGATCCCGTCTGCCAGTTTTTTGGGGACAACCGGATTTTTGAAAAAACTGCCGGCATTGCCCAGCATTGCCGGGTCGGGCAGTTTTTTTCGGCGAATGGCAATGATGGCTTCGCGGAGCGTTTGCAGCGTTACTTCCGGAAATTTTTCCAGCTCTTCCGCCACATTGCCGTAGTGGGTGCGCAGCGCCGGATTTTTAGCCAGCCGGAAAACCACATGCGTTACAATCAGCCTGCCGCGCCATGCCTGCTTGAAAATGCTGTCGCGGTAGCCGAAGGCACATTCTTCGGCGGCAAACAGCTTCCGGTCGCCGGTTGCCGTGAGGATACATTCGACCTGCCGGATGCAGTCTTTTGCTTCCGCCCCGTATGCGCCGATATTCTGCACCGGCGATGCGCCCACGTGTCCGGGAATGAATGATAAGTTTTCGACGCCGCCCCAGTGGTGCTGCACGGCATACGCCACAAAATCGTCCCACACCACGCCGGCGCCCACGCGCAGGTAAACGGCGTCGCCGGTTTCCGCTGTTTTTTCGATGCCGGCGATTTGCGGGTGAATAACCAGCCCGTCGAAATCGTCGCAAAAGAGTGTATTGCTGCCCCCGCCCAGAATCAATTGCGGCAGGCCGGCGTAGCGCTTGCCGGCAAGCAGTTCGCCCAGCTCCCCGACGGTTTCCGGCGCGGCAAAAAATCTGGCGCGGACATCAAAGCCAAAGGTATTTAATTGCCGCAGCGAATAGTCAGTATGCACCATGGGCGGGGCGGTTTAAGGGATTTGGCTGTTTAACTTTTTTTTCTTCGCGAGTATCCGGAACACAAGACCCCAGGCCGCCATGGCCATAAACACGACAATAAACAACAGTTCGGTAGCGATCCGTTCGCGGATTTCATGACGGACAATTATTTTTTCGTTGCTTGTTTTTACGATCTTTTGCTGTATTTCCTCCGGCGATGGAATATCTGCCGCGCTCCACTTTGCGAGGACAGTGGCGTCTTGCAGCGCTATCAGTCCGGGATTGGAGCGCACCATGCTTTTCAGCGGCTTTTCGTCGGTAGTATGGAATGGATACATGGCGCCGGTTTGCGCGGCAAACAGCGCTGCTTCCTCCTCGCCGGAGCCGGAAAGCGCAAAGAAATGCAGGTCGTCCTGCACGGCGCAGTAGTCTGCCAGCGCATTGATTTTTGCGGCATATTGCAGCGAGGCTTCTTCGGCGTGCGGCAGGACCAGTAAAAATACATAGCCCGGCAGCTGCAGTATCGAATCGGTAATGTCTTCGCGGTCGGTGATTCTTAGAATGCTGAAGTCGACCATGGGCGAAATATAGCCCTTTTTGATGAGCCTGTTGGCTGCCCGCACGAATTTCCATACCGTATCTTTCGGGTAATTGTCCATGGTAAACTCCTGCTCCCTGCCGTCTTTTTCGTAATACAGCAGGGTGGAAAATTCATCGGGACGGTTGTCGTTTTTCACGTCCGTAATGTTTGCGCCTACTTTATACGCCATGAAGTCAATCAGCGGCAAATGGCGGTAGCAGCAGGCCGACAGCAGTACCGGAAGCAGCGCCAGCACGCCTGCCGTAATCCATTCCGTGCGGCACGATGCAAACGATTTGTATTTTTTCCGCTGCCGGAACATCACCGCAACAAACGGGAGTATCACCAGGTTTTTAAAGAATGTTTGCCAGTTCGTCATTTTAATTGCATTGCCGAAGCAGCCGCAATCCGTTACCAGATCGGTCACCGCCAGCACAAAGGTCAACACCGTGAAGAAAACCATGAACACGGCGGCCGCCCATGACGTTTCCTTCATCCGTACGCCCATCAGGGCGCAGCAGCCAATCAGCAGCTCTGCCGTGGAGGCGCACCAGGCCACCAGGAAAGGCGCCCATGGAATGAAAAAGTCCAGGTGGAACGCTTTAAAATATTCCGTGAAGATAATCTGTGAACCCACCGGGTCAATGGCTTTCACATAGCCCGAGAAAATAAACAGCAAGCCGATAAACAGGCGGCAGATAATGCGAATTGTTTTCATATCCTTATAAAATTTGGACACAAAGGTAAATATAATTCGGCAAACGGGCAACGGGATATAACCCGAAAGCGCCGGTGCATTACGGGCGGGCGGGGGCGGGCTCAGCGGGCGGATTTTAAAATACAGCGCAGCAAAAGCCCGTCGTGCAGCGGACGGCGTTCCCGGGGTGTCACAAGGCCGGTTGACGAAAAGCAGAGGCAATGGCCGCGACGGCCGCGGTGGCCGGCAGACCAGTAACAGGCTTCCCTTCCGCCGTCGTTATATTCCGCCGTATCCCGGCTGCCGCTGTAGGCGCCGCCCCAAAAGGCCAGGTACATGCCGGCCAGCTCCTCGCTGTACTGAAGGTTGACGCCGCTTCCCCCCAGCGCCTTGTCAAGCCGTATAAAGTCCGATTTCGCCGGCACGCGCCACGGCGAAGGGCAGAGTTCCGATGCATGTCCGGCTACATAGCGCCAGGTATATAAAAAATGATCCCCCGGACTGTGCCGGCAGTCGGCTTTGGGTCGCTTCTCCGTTCCCGGGTCGAAGGCCGTTTTGTCGCAGGCGGGCATGTCGATATGGTCGCTCCAGGTCTGCGTATAATTCCTGCCCGCAATTTCCCATGTCCGGGCGGTGGCTGCATGGGGCGGGGCTTCCTGTGCGCAGGCGGAGTTGCAGCCCGTACCCCATAAGCCCAAAAGGGAAAAAAGAACGGCGGCAGCCGGCTGTTTCCCGAATCGTTCCTGTACGTAAGTGGATATTTTCATTATTGTATAACATTTTTGTTTCTTCCCGTGTCATTTTTCTTTCCACCCGGTTAAATGAGTTTCTGACCGTGTCATTTTTCATCCCGGACGATTCAGATAAAAGGACAGCGGTTTCATGACGCCGGGTTATTGCCGTTGCGGGTTTGACGTGCGGGCAGGGCGGAAAGTTCAAGCAGGCCGGACGGTTTGTACAGTTTTCAAGCTGAAACGGACAAAAAGCAGGACGCCCCGTCAAAAAAAGATTCGGCCGGATGAATAGCGAATTTTTCAGTAAATTTGCAAAAATCTTTTTGAAATGAATTACATTGATATTGTTATCGGCATATTGTTGCTGGCAAGTTTTGTGCTCGGCTGGCGGCAGGGTCTGGTGCGCCAGGCATTCGGCATTCTTGCGCTGCTGTCGGGGGTTTATTGCGCATATAAGTTTTCGGATTTTACGGCGCACTGCCTGTCAAAATGGTTTGAGCTGAATGCGGCGGTGACCGGCGGCGTCGCTTTTGCCGTCACTTTTATTGCCGTGCTTTTTTTGGTCATCCTTATCGGACGGATAGCCGACAGGTTTATAAAAATGGTTGCCCTGGGTTTTGTCAATCGCTTGCTGGGCGCCATTCTGTGCACATGCAAGGCGGTTTTGATCATCAGTGTTTGCGTAGTTATCCTGCACTCATTCGACGCCCTCCCCAAAGGGCAGATACGCTCTTCCGCGCTTTATCAACCGATGAAAAGAACCGGCGACATGGTGTTTCCCTACCTGGCCTCCATAAAGTTGAAAGTTGAGA
>JAIRYH010000149.1 GCA_031267855.1 Prevotellaceae bacterium | reverse complement strand
CCGAAATCCCCGTATTTTTTGTACCTTTGAACGTTTTTATACCAACTGCAATGTACATGAAAAAAGTTTTTTTACTCTCTTTACTTATAAGCGTCAATCTGCCGGTATCCGCTCAATCTTCAACCATTAACTGGTCGGTCGGTCAGCGCCCCGCAACGGACGGAACCGTTGAACTGCTGTTTACCGCCGACATTGCGCCGCCGTGGTACATCTACGGCATACGCAAAATGAACGGCCCCATGCCGACGACCATCGATATGGCCGCTTCTGCGGCATTCGAGCCGGCGGGCGCACTCGCCGAAGCAACCCCGGCAAGTGAAAAATTCGACGATATGTTTGAAACGACGGTTTATTACTTCAAGGGACAGGCCACGTTCGTCCAGAAAATCACGCGCCTTACCGACGCGGCGTTTACCGTATCCGGCGCACTGGAATACCAAAGCTGCTCCGACCGGGAATGTATCCCGAACGAATATAAATTCTCCATTGACGTGCCGGAAAGCGGGGCGGAAACCGCAGCCGGAACGGGAGAACAGGGCCTGTGGCTGTTTTTGCTGCTGGCGCTGGCAACAGGCCTCGGCGCTGTTTTTACGCCCTGCGTGTTCCCGATGATCCCGATGACGGTCGGGTTCTTTATGAGCGGCTCGTCGAGCCGGTATGCCGGCATCGTGAAAGCCGTCATTTTCGCGCTTTCCGTTACGCTGGTATATACGGCTGTCGGCGTCATTGTGGCGGTATTTAAAACACCGGCTTTTGCCGGCGTGCTCAGCACGCACTGGATTCCCAACCTGCTGTTTGCCGCCCTGTTTATTGTCTTTGCGATGTCCTTTTTCGGGCTGTTCGAGATCACGCTGCCCTCCGGCCTTGCCAGCCGTGCCGACCGGCAAGCCGACAAGGGCGGTTACATTGCGTCGTTTTTCATGGCGGCAGCACTGGCGATTGTTTCGTTTTCCTGTACGGGTCCCTTTGTCGGCGGCCTGCTGATTGCGGCGGCGCAGGGAGCGTCGGCACTGAAACCGGTTGCCGGGATGTGCCTGTTCGGGCTGGCCATGTCGCTGCCGTTTGTGCTGCTGGCGCTGTTTCCGGCATGGCTGAAGAAACTGCCGAAGTCGGGCGGCTGGCTTAATTCCGTGAAAGTGGTGTTTGCGTTCATCCTGCTGGCCTTCTGCGTGAAATTCCTTACGCAGGCGGAACTGTCGCTGAACTGTACCCTGCTCACCCGCGAAACGGCCATTGCGTTTTGGATTACCCTGTCCGTATTGCTGGGACTGTATATTTTGGGGAAAATAAAACTGGCGCACGACAGCGACCTGCCGCATGTGGGCACCGGCCGCCTGTTTATCGCCATCGCGGCGTTCACCTTTGCCGGCTATCTTGTGCCGGGCCTGCTCGGTGCGGATCTGGACGCCGTGTCCGCCTTCCTTCCGGCAAAAAATCGCCCGAAATTCGACGTAACGCTTCAGAAAATGTCGTCGCCGGGCATTCTTTTCACGCCGGACGAAACGCCCTGCGGCAATGTGCCGAAATATGCCGGAACCGGCATGCACACGCCCGCCGGCATCAAGGGATATTTCGACCTGCAGGAAGCGCTGGCCTGCGCCGGAACGCTCGGCCGTCCGGTGCTGATTGACTTCACGGGACACGGATGCGCCAACTGTAAAAAAATGGAGGCCTCGACATTCAAAGACCCGCGCGTGACGGAGCTGGTCAATAACCGGTTT
Organism: Prevotellaceae bacterium; assembly: GCA_031267855.1. The sequence continues at coordinate 1,941 of JAIRYH010000149.1, read as the reverse complement.
GTATGGGTCAGCCTCTACTACGACGATCCTACGGAACTGCCGCCCGAAGAACAGACGGCGGATTATAAAACCGTCGGCAAAAAAAACCGCGCTTACCAGATGGAAACATTCAAGACCGTCGCCAGCCCCTACTTCGCCATCGTCACTGCCGGCGGCGAAATCATGACGCAGGGGCTGGGACTGGCGTCTGCCGGCGAGTTCCTGGAATGGGCGAAAGCCGGCGAACAGTGAATACGGTGCACGGTGCACGGTACACGGTGCGACAAGCGCGTAATGGCGTAAGCCACCGTGTACCGTGCACAGTGTACCGTGAGACCTCCGGGAAGCGCAAATATTCCTCCGGGAAGCGCAAATATTCCGCAGAACGCGCCGGAAATTGGAAAATATAAAATTAAACTTTACCTTTGCAGGCGTAATTTTTGAGACAATGAGATACGATAATCATTGCAAACATGAAAAATCCTCAAACTATTAAATAACCAATGGTCGCCTGCAGCACAGGATACCGCAAAAAACTTTTTTATGTCAACAATTTTAAATGTACATGCTCGCGAAATTCTTGATTCGCGCGGGAATCCGACCGTAGAAGTGGATGTATTAACCGAAGACGGAATCATCGGACGCGCCGCCGTTCCTTCGGGCGCCTCTACAGGCGTGCACGAAGCCGCAGAATTGCGCGACGGCGATAAAAGCCGCTTCCTGGGCCGGGGCGTACGCAATGCCGTCCAAAACGTAAACACCGCGCTCAACGAAGCGCTGGCGGGGCTGTCGATATTCGAGCAGCGCAGCATCGACAAAGCCATGATTGACCTTGACGGCACCGACAACAAAGGGAACTTCGGAGCCAATGCCATCCTCGGCGTATCGCTGGCGGTAGCGAAAGCGGCGGCGCAAACGACCGGACAGCCCCTGTACCGGTATGTCGGCGGCGTGAATGCCCGCACGCTGCCCGTGCCGATGATGAACATCCTCAACGGCGGTTCGCATGCCGACAATGCCGTCGACTTCCAGGAATTCATGATTATGCCCACAGGCGCCGCAACGTTTGCGGAAGCATTGCGCATGGGCGCGGAAGTATTCCACAACCTCAAAGCCGTGCTCAAAAAGCAGGGCTACTCCACCAATGTCGGCGACGAAGGCGGCTTTGCCCCCAACCTGAAATCAAACGAAGAAGGCCTCAAGGTCATCATCGAAGCCATTGAAAAAGCAGGCTACAAGCCGGGACAGGACGTGTTTATTGCCCTTGACCCCGCGTCGTCGGAATATTACCTGCCCGAAGAAAAAGTATACCATCTCCACAAATCAACCGGCGAAAAGTTGACGTCGGCGCAAATGGCGGACTTCTGGAAAACATGGGTAAAAAATTACCCGATCGTGTCTATCGAAGACGGCATGGCGGAAGACGACTGGGATGGCTGGAAACTGCTTACCGACACGATTGGCGGGCAATGCCAGCTCGTCGGCGACGACCTGTTCGTGACCAACAGCCGGCGGCTGCAAATGGGCATCGAACGAAAAGTTGCCAATTCGATTCTCGTAAAAGTAAACCAGATCGGCTCGCTGACCGAAACCATCGAAGCCGTCGAACTGGCTACCCGTAACGGCTACACGTCCGTAATGAGCCACCGCTCCGGCGAAACCGAAGATACGACGATTGCCGACCTCGCCGTGGCGCTCAACACCGGCGAAATCAAGACCGGCTCGGCTTCCCGCTCCGACAGGATTGCGAAATACAATCAACTCCTGCGCATCGAAGAAGCCCTCGGCGACGAAGCCTGCTATCCCGGGCGCACATTTAAATATGCACGCTAAACAATTTTGAGGTTTGAAGGTTGAAGGTTGAATAGGCTGACGCCACCGTGCAGCAATTCAAAATTCAAAATTCAAACCTCAAAATTCAAAATTGACATGGTTGCCGCTACCGGATTTTTTGACGGCGTG
>JAIRYH010000137.1 GCA_031267855.1 Prevotellaceae bacterium | reverse complement strand
TTTCCGGCTTTAGCTTAAAACTTTTCCGCTTTAGCTTAAAACTTTTCCGCTTTAGCTTAAAACTTTTCCGCTTTAGCTTAAAACCTTCCGGCTTTAGCTTAAAACTTTCCGGCTTTAGCGGAAAACCTTCCGGCTTTTAGGTATTCCGCTTATGCAAAATACCCTTTTATAGGTATTTCACGGATGCCCTCAACCCCGTACCTTTGCATCCGTATTGAGCCATTTTAAAAGATTTAAAAGGAATGAAGGTTCTGAGCAATCAGAACCTTTGTTCATTTACAAGGTAAAAATTGTACCTTTGTCAATTATGAATTATGAATTATGAATTATGAATTGCGACAAGCGCACTGTGGCGTCAGCCAAATCTGTAAATCCGTAAATCCGTAAATCCGTAAAATTATGTATAAGTTTGGAAAATATAAAGCATCCGATACCATGAGCAGCCTGATAACCGAAAACTACCGGATGCTTTTAGTGATAAGCCGCTTCGGCATTGCGCTCGGTTTCGGCGATAAAACCATCGGCGAGGTGTGCCGCGAAAACCGGGTGGACGTCGCCACGTTCCTTGCCATTGTCAATATGCTGCTCGACGAAGACGGCGCCGCCAGCTATGCGGAAGCGGCATTTTCCGTCGCGTCGCTCATTTCGTACCTCCGCAATTCGCACGATTACTTCCTGAACTTTCGCCTGCCGGCTATCCGCACCAATTTGAAGGCCATCCTCAACAAGGAAAAGGATGAACTTTCGCAGGCTATCCTGAATTATTTTGACGAATATGTGACGGAAGTCCGCAAGCACATGACCTACGAAGAAGAAACGGTTTTCCCGTACGTGCGCGCACTGCTTGCCGGACAGCGCCGGGATGACTATGCGATTGCCGTTTTCAGCCGGCAGCACGACCATGTGTCGGCGCGGCTCACGGAATTCAAGAATATCATCATCAAATACTATCCGGCAAAAAGCACCAATGAAGTGAACAGCGTACTGTTCGACATTTTTAACTGCGAAAATGACCTGGCTTCGCACAATGCCATCGAAGACTGCCTGTTTGTGCCGGCTATCGCGGAGCTGGAAAACAAAAACAATACCGGATCATGAGCCGCGTTTCGATAAAAATAACACTGGCCGACGCGTCTGCCATTATCAGGAATGGCATGCTGGCGATATTGAAACGTTTGGACACGTTTCATATCAAGGTTTTTGAAATTAGCGACGCGGAACAGCTGAAAACTTCGCTCGGCTGGCAAAACCCCGATGTGCTGATCATCAGTCCGGCTTTCCTGAGCGCCGTTTCGCTGCAGCAGGTGAAAAAGGAAGCGCCGCAGGCAAAGTGCGTGGCGCTGCAAAACTTCCTTGCCGACAGCGCCATCTTCAAACCCTACGACGAAGTGATTTCGATCTATGACAGCGAAGAACAGGTTATCGACAAACTGACGAAACTGCTGCACGAACCCGAAGAAGAAAAACGCCACGAGTCGCTGAGCGCACGCGAAAAAGAAGTCATTGTGTGCGTCATCAAGGGAATGACCAACAAACAAATTGCCGACAAACTCCGCCTTTCCACGCATACGGTCATTACGCACCGCCGGAATATTTCCGCCAAACTGCAAATCCACACCACGGCAGGACTTATCATTTATGCCATCGTGAATAAGCTGGTGGAACTGGACGACGTCAAAGGACCGGTTACTGACACGGAAGCACAGTAACTGCAAAGAAAACCGCCCCATGGATTCTAACCGTTCCCGGTTTATCGCACATTTCTCCGAACTCGGCAGGCGGGTACGGGCGTGGCTGCACGACGAAAGCGCCTGTCCCGCGCTGCATGCCGCCGTGCAGAAAAGCGCAGCGGAAAATACATGGTTCACCATCGAGAACATAAAATATGCCCTTGACGCCATCGCGTCGGAAATGCTGAACGGGCAACGCCTGCAGGAATGGCTGGCAGCCTGTCCGGCGGCAAAAAACACAAAGCGGGCAGGCGTCATCATGGCAGGAAATATTCCGCTGGCGGGCTTCCACGATTTCCTGTGCGTACTGGCGGCAGGACATTCCTTTATCGGAAAACCATCGCACAAGGATGCTTTCCTGTTGCCTGCACTGGTCGCCGTTTTATCCGGTATACATCCCGGATGGCGCAGCCGTATTGCTTTTAAAGAAGAATTGCCGGTCAACGAAATCGACTTTCTTATAGCTACCGGCTCGGACCATGCGGCGCATTATTTTGAAACAATCGCTGCGGCATTGCGCGCCTCCGGCGGCGGCGGCAGCCTGATTCGCCGCAACAGGCGCAGTGTAGCCATACTCGGGGGCAATGAAACCGTCGAAGAATTAAACGGACTGGCAAACGATCTGTTTTGCTATTTCGGGCTGGGCTGCCGCAATGTGTCGTTACTGCACGTGCCCGCCGGCTACGACTGGCAACCGCTGGAAACAGTCCTTGCAAAGCAGCGGGCATTGCTTCGGCACACCGGATACGCCAATAACTACCACTATCAAAAAGCCCTGCTGTCCCTGCAGGGTAAGCCGTTCCGCGATATGCCGCCGGCATTGCTGTGCGAAGACGAATCGCTGCATGCACCGCCGGCGGTCATACATTACCGCTATTACCCGGATATCGACGACGCGCTTAAGTCCATTGAACGGCAACGCGAGCAGATACAGTGTGTGGTGGGAAAAACGGTTATCTGCAATAATTTTTGTACCTTTGGCCACGCCCAGCGCCCCTCGCTGCACGACTACGCCGACGGTGTGGACACCATGAAATGGATGCTGGACAATGAACAATGAATAATGAAATGCAGAGGGTATAGTGAACAATCCCTGCACCTCTGTGTTCGAACAGTCGAACAGTCGAACAGTCGAATGTCTAAAAGTCTATTATCATGATATACCGGTTTACCGCCACCGTTGATTCCCTGAAAGGATTTATGCGCCAGTATGAATTGCGTGCATCCAATACCCTCTACGATTTACATGAGCATATCGTCAATGATTTGAATTTTGCTCCCGACCAGATGGTGCTGTTCCGCGTGGAAAGCGCAAAAGAAAAGCCATTGAAAGAATACGGACTGTTCGATCTGGGCAATGGTTCAATGGATGAAATCAGCATGGAAAAGCTGATTCGACAACGGGAAACCACACTGCTGTATGTATTCGACGTACACGATAACCGCTCCCTGCGCCTGTCTTTTAATGGAACAGACGATGAAGCGCCGCGCAAAAGCTATCCGAGAACATCGGACGAAAAAGGCGACGCCCCTCCGCAATTCCTTGACAGGCGAAGCAGCGAAGCATTCGAACATGAAAATGATGAATTTTTGTAAAATGAAGTTAATGAAGTTAGAGAAGTTAATGCAGTTAATGAATGGCTGTCGCCGGCAGTAACTCATAACTTCACTGACTTCGCTAACTTCACTGACTTCACTGACTTCACTAACTTCACTAACTTCACTAACTTCACTAACTTCACTAACTTCACTAACATACCTGCAAAGCATGGAATACAAAATTATCGGATTAATGAGCGGCACGTCGCTCGACGGACTGGACGCCGTATATACGCATTTCAGAAAAGACGGCGGGAAGTGGGCATACCGCATTCTTCATGCCGAAAGCTATCCGTACAGCGACGAATGGCGTGAAAAACTGCGCGGTTCCTATTATTTGACGGCAGAAGGAATGGCGGCGCTGGATGCGGAATACGGGCGATACCTGGGATCGCTGGTAAAACGGTTTGCGGAAAGCCACCGGCTGCCGGCGGTTGATTTCGTCGCCTCGCACGGGCACACGGTCTTCCACCGTCCCGATATGGGCTATAACCTGCAAATAGGCAACGGCGCGCACCTGCACGCCGCTTCGGGGTTCAGGGTCATCTGCGACTTCCGCACGCTCGACGTGGCTTTTGGAGGACAGGGCGCACCGCTGGTGCCCATCGGCGACAAGCTGCTTTTCGGCGAATATGGCTACTGCCTCAACATCGGCGGCTTTGCGAACGTGTCGTTCGACGACGAAAACGGCAAGCGCATTGCCTACGACCTTTGCCCGGCAAACTACTGCCTGAACCGCCTGATGCGCACGCGCGGGCAGGAATACGACAGGGACGGGCTGACGGCGCGGGCGGGAAAAGTCAATGAAAAACTTTTTGAAGACCTGAATGCGCTGGAATATTATCGCCGGAGCGCGCCGAAATCGCTGGCGCAGGAATGGGTTGACGCCAGCGTGATGCCGCTGGTGGAACAGTGCGGCGACACGTTTGAAAACAAAATAGCCACGCTCACCGAACATGCGGCATACCAGATTGCACGGCCGTTCAAAAAGGACGCCCGCGTGCTGGTTACCGGCGGCGGCGCCTATAATCTCTTTTTACTGGAACGCGCCCTGCACTACGGTAATTTCCAATGGATAAAGCCCGACAGCACCGTCATTGACTTCAAGGAGGCGCTGATTTTTGCGTTTCTTGGCTTGCGCCGCGCCGAAGGACTGCCCAATTGCCTGCAAAGCGTAACGGGCGCCGCGCACGATGTGGCATCGGGACAAATGTACGGATTTTAGCTGGTGTCACGTCCTGAAAAAAGTTGCCATTTTTTTTAAATTTATTGATCAATAATTTTATAATATTCCAGCGTATATCCCGTTCCTGTCCGTTTTCAAAACTGTCTCGTGCGGGATAATTTTTATCCCGCACGGGACAGCCGTTTTCCGTACGGGATAGCTGTTTATCCCGCACGGGATAGCGTTCATCCCGTACGTGACAGCGTTCATCCCGTACAGGATAGCTTTTATCCCGCACGGTTGATTTACCGTTTGTCCGGTTTTTCCTTTCATTCCCGCTATCTTTTGCATTTCTCTTCAGATATAACTTTGCTTTTTTGACATTATTTATTTCCCATTAACATTTTTTACATTTGTGGTGTCAATTTTAATTCAAACAGCATTAAAGCCTCCCGTTTTCCGGGAGGCTTTAATGCTGTTTGAATTAAAATTGACACCACAAATGTAAAAAATGTTAATGGGAAAT
>JAIRYH010000092.1 GCA_031267855.1 Prevotellaceae bacterium | reverse complement strand
TATGAGTTCGTAAGGTGTATCTGCGCTTATCGACTTTTTAAAGATGCTATAATCAAGGTTAATCTGCAGGCGGGAAGTCCGGGAATCCGATTTGATATTGCAAGTCAAAATCGGATTTGATTTAGAACCGGATACCATGACGGGGCATGAATTTGGGGGTGAAATAATATCTGAAAGCTTCGTTTTAAAAGGGCGTAACATGCACACCCGAAAGCATTTTTAAAGAACAACCGGAGGGGATGGCAGAGGGTAATAAAAAAATAAGGGTGAACGGCCGGATATTAACACGCGGCAGGGCTCAACACCGACAGGCATAGAAGCATGAATGGATCAGTCATGATTTTTTTTCACATTTCTAAAATATCATACAGATATTTGACTCGAAAAACAAATGTGAAAGGTTTAATCTAAAAATATTTAAAAAATAAAAAATACAATAAAGAAACACAGTATATTATTGCAATTGTTAATAACTTTTTATTAAGAAATTATTTATTTCCCATTAACATTTTTTACATTTGTGATGTCAATTTTAATAAAATTTGACTTGCAATATCAAATCGGATTCCCGGACTTCCCGCCTGCAGATTAACCTTGATTATAGCATCTTTAAAAAGTCGATAAGCGCAGATACACCTTACGAACTCATAATTCATAACTCATAACTCATAACTAATTTGTATTTTTGTGAACATTATTACAAAAAAACATTTACGCATGAAAAAAATTATTGAATCACCCGGTGCCCCTAAAGCCGTGGGGCCCTATAGTCAGGCAGTGGAAGCAGGCGGCACGCTCTATGTTTCGGGACAGCTGCCGATAGACCCGGCTACCGGAAAATTTGTGGCAGGCGGCGTGGCGGAGCAAACGGCGCAATGCCTTAAAAACACCGGCGCCATCCTTGCCGAAGCCGGCTATGACTGTTCGAGCGTGGTAAAATCGACCGTTTTGCTTGCCGACATGAACGACTTTGCCGTGATGAACGAAGTGTATGCCCGGTTTTATGCCGCGCCTTATCCGGCGCGTATTGCCTTTCAGGCTGCCAGACTGCCGATGGGCGCAATGGTTGAAATAGAAACCGTCGCCGTAAAATAGTTCCGGAATGGCGACCGATACACGGTGCAAGGCGCAGGCCAATCTTTAAATCTTGAAATAAGCAACAGCGATGAGCATTATTGAATGTGTTCCCAATTTCAGCGAGGGGCGGGACGGGGCGGCCATCCGGCAAATTACCGGTGCCATCGCCGCGGTCGCCGGCGTACGGCTGCTGCATGTCGAACAGGGACGGGCGGCGAACCGCAGCGTAGTGACATTTGCCGGCGCTCCCGAAGCGGTGTGCGAAGCCGCTTTCCGGGCGGTGAAAAAGGCGGCGGAGGTCATCGACATGCGCAGGCACCACGGCGAGCATCCGCGTTTCGGTGCAACCGACGTGTTGCCGCTCGTCCCCGTTTCCGGCATCACGATGGACGAAACCGTTGCCCTGGCGCGGGCACTGGGAAAACGTATCGGCGACGAAATGCGGATACCCGTGTATGCCTACGAATTTGCCGCCTTCGACGAACGCCGCCGCGACCTTGCCTGCTGCCGCGCCGGAGGCTACGAAGGATTGAAGGATAAACTGGCGGCGCCGGAAGGAAAACCGGATTTCGGCCCCGCCGCTTTTGTGCCGGAAACCGGCGCTGTTGCCGTAGGCGCACGCCATTATCTCATTGCCTTCAACGTAAACCTGAATACCGCCTCGGCGCGCCAGGCGCATGACATAGCCTGCGACGTGCGCGAAAAAGGACGGCCTGTGCACGACGGCAGCGGGCAGCGGCAGCCCGGCCTGCTGAAAGCAGTCAAGGCCATCGGATGGTACATCGAAGAATACGGCAGGGCGCAGGTCTCGATGAACCTCTGTGATCTCTCCGTTACGCCGCTGCACGCGGCATTCGAGGCGGTGTGCGAACGGGCGCAGGCGCGGGGATGCCGTGTGACGGGCGCCGAACTCATTGGCCTGGCGCCCCTGCAGGCACTGCTGGACGCCGGGAAATATTTCCTGGACAAACAGCCGCATGCCGGCGGCATGGCCGTGTCAGCGCCGGCGCCGGAACTTATTGCAACAGCCGTCCGGGCCATGGGACTGGACGAGCTGAAGCCTTTCGACCCGCAAAAAAAAATCCTGGAACACGTGATGAAAAGTTGAAAGTTGAAAGTTGAGAGTTGAAAGTTGCGCGAAGCGCGTCATGGCGTTAGCCAACTTTCAACTTTCAACTTTCAACTTTCAACTTTCAACTCTCAACTTTCAACTTTCAACTTTCAACTCTCAACTTTCAACTTTCAACTTTCAACTTTCAACTTTCAACTCTCAACTCTCAACTAAATTAAAGTTATGGCAAAAATAAAATTCAGGGACACGGAGGCGAACTACGAACGAATCGTGGCGGACTTAAAAAATCAAAAATACAGGCCCGTCTACCTGCTGATGGGCGAGGAAGCATACTATATCGACAAAATCAGCAACTACATTGCCCGGCACGTGCTGGACGAAGCCGAGCGCAGCTTTAACCAGCTTGTCCTGTACGGGAAGGATATTACCGTTCCGCAGCTGATTGATACCGCCCGCCGCTTCCCGATGATGGCAAGCCGGCAGGTCGTGATTGTCCGCGAAGCGCAGCAGCTGAAAAAAATCGAACAGCTGGAAGCGTATCTGAAGCAGCCGCCGGCGACCACCCTGCTGGTATTGTGCCATAAGGGAAAGACCGTAGACAAGCGCACATCATTCTACAAAATGATTGCCAAAAACGGCGAAGTCCTGGAAACCGCCCTGCTCTACGACAGCGAGCTGGTCGCGTGGATCACCGGTTACCTGAAGGAAAAAAACTGCGCCATTGACCCTGCGGCAAGCGCCATCCTCTCCGCCTGCCTCGGCGCCGACCTTTCCAAAATCACCAACGAGCTCGACAAGCTCTTTACGCTGCTGCCCGAAGGCAACAAACGCATCACGGCCGAACATATCGAGAAAAACATAGGCATCAGCAAAGACTATAACACCTTTGAACTGAACAGCGCCGTTTCCAGGCGCGACATACTGACGGCAAGCCGCATTGTGCAGCACTTTGCGCACAGCCCCGGCGACTACCCGATGGTCGTTACCGTCAGCACGCTGTTCATGGAATTTTCGCGCATCCTGAAACTGCATTTCCTGAAACGCAGGCACGGTAATGCCGTGCCCCAGGGCGATGCGGCGCAGCAGCTGGGCATCCATCCGTTTTTCGTGCGCGACTATGAACGGGCGGCCGCCAATTATCCGATGGGAAAAGCCCTGCAGGTGATTTCGCTCCTCCGAGAATACGACATGCGCAGCAAGGGATTCAATAACGGCGCCGCCACCCACGGCGACCTCCTGCGCGAACTGGTGTTTAAAATAATGCACTGATAAAAACAATTTTGAAGGTTGAATTTTGAATGGCGGCAAGCGGTCAATGGCGTTAGCCATTCAACCTTCAACCTTCAAAATTCAAAATTGAACAGGTGCCGGCGCCAGCCAACTTTTAGTTCTTCACTTTTCACTTTTCACCTTCCCCCCCTGCAGGCCGCGAAAACCTTAGCGTACTAGTACGAAACCACCTTCGAGGGCTCGGGGACGGTAGCGTACTAGTACGCTACCCCTTCCGAGGGTTCGAGCACGGTTGCGTACGCGTACAAAACCACTTCCTTGCCACCAGGCCGGTTTCGTACGCGTACGCTACCCCCCTGCTGAGGCCTCGGAGTTGAAAGTTGGCTGTTGCCATTACGCGCTTCGCGCAATTTTCAACTTTCAACTCTCAACTTTCAACTTTTCACTGCCAGGTAAATGTTTTCGGAGCGCAGGCCGAATGTCTGCACGTCCTGTTGGGGGAGGCATTTTGCGTAGTCTATGGTTTGCACTTTGAAACCGGCTTCGGCGAGCCGGCCGGGATAGTCTTCGCCGTATTCCCGCAGGTGGTCGCGCTGCCCGAAGGCCTTGAGGCGCTCTTCGGGAGAGGTGATGGCGGGGTCTTCAAAGGTTTTCTTTTTCCCTTTGGTTACGGGCGACAGGAGGATGCCCCAGCCGCCGGGCCGGAGCACGCGGAATATTTCCCGCATGGCGCGCCGGTCGTCCGCCACGTGTTCCAGCAGGTGGTTGCAGAAGATAATGTCAAATTCATTTTCGCCGAACGGGATGTGCTGCACGTCCATTTTTATTTTTGCCCACGGACTTTCGAGGTCTGCCGTGACGTAGTCGTTGCCCGATAATTTTTTGAAAGGTTTGATGAAGCATCTTTCGGGCGCTATGTGCAGCAGCCGGTGGGGGGCGGTAAAGAAAGCGGTTTCGTTTTTCAGGTACAGCCACATCAGCCGGTGGCGTTCGAGCGAGAGGCAGTGCGGGCACAGGGCATTTTCGCGCGACCGGACATAGCCGTAGGGCATGAATTTACGCCAGGCATGGCGGCATACGGGGCACTGTACTTTGTGTCCGGCATAGAAAACGCCCGCTGCCGGTATGATGATACGCGCAGCGGGCTGAATCCATTTGCGGGGTATGAGGTTAAGGAGTATGCGGATAATGCGTTTCAATTTCCCGCCCTCATCTATAAGCCGCTGAAGCTAACTTTGTCGAATACCATGGAGGGCATGCGCCACGAGTCGTTGAGGTATGCATCGTTCCCTATTTCGGCAAGCGATTCCCAGAGGGAAAGCATGTTTCCGGTGATGTTCATTTCGGAAACGGGCTGCACCGGTTTTCCGTTTTCGATGAGGAAGCCTTCGACGCCAAACGAGAAGTCGCCGGTGGAGCTGTTGCTGTTGCCGCCGTTGAAGCCGGTTACGAGGATGCCTTTTTTCTGCTGCGCCACCAGTGCGTCCAGGTTGCTGCTGCCCTGCCCGAAGGTGAGCACGGATGCGCCGCTGATGGTGGGCGGCATTTTGAGGCGGCTGGCGTTGTAGGTGTCGATGAAGTAGGTTTGCAGGACGCCGTTTTCGATAATCGTGCGCGGGCGGGTGGCTACGCCTTCGTTGTCGAACCAGCGGCTGCCCTGTGCCAGCGGCAGGTGCGGTTCATCTTTCAGCGTCAGTTTTTCGCCGGCGATTTTCTTGCCTAATTTGTCTGTCAGGAACGAGTTTTTCTGCGCCAGCGAACTTCCGTTTATTGCAGAGATAACGGGCGAGAGGAGGCGTGCACTGTTCATGTTGTCGACGATCATCGGATAGACGCCCGATTTTATTTTCTTTTGTCCGAGTTTGCGCAGCGTGCGTTCCAGGGCTTTTTTGCCGATGCCTTCCTTTTGGAGTTTGTCCCAGAACAGCGCGCTGTCGTACCACCACGATTCGGGGCGTGCGTCGCCGTCGCCCTTGAGCGACACGGAGGCGCTGAGGCTGAACAGCGACTGCGCCCGCTCGCCTTCGAAGCCGTTGCTGTCTATCAGGTAGCTGAACCAGTCGTAGTCGCTGTACGAGCCGGAAACGGAAATGATGTGCGGGTCGGTTTGCCAGACTTCTTCCACGGTGGCTTTTGCCAGTTGCAGTTTTTCGTCGGGTTGCAGCTGGTCGAACTGCTTGTCGTAGCAGGCGTCGGGCGCATCGTTGCCTTTGTAGTACAGGTCGGGGTTGGGCAGTGTCCGGTGGGGGTCTTCCGCCAGGTAGCGCGTGGCGTCGATGGCGTTTTTGATGAATTTTTTCAGTTCGCTTTTCTCTATCCGGTTGGTGGAGTAGGAGCCGAACCGCCCGTCTACAAACAGCGATATGGATAGCTGGTTTTGCGATGACTGCTGTAATTGCTCGAGCTGTGTGTTGCGGTATTCAAATGAATTTTCCGTACCCGAGCCGATGGAAATCCTGCATGCCGAGCATCCGTTTTGTTTGGCAAATTCCATCATCTCTTGTGCGAGGTTTTTATGTTGCTTTGAAATCATATTTTTTTTAATTATGAATTGTGAATTATGAGTTATAAGTTATAACCGGCGGCTGTGCTTACTCTCCGCCGACGGTGAGTTTTTTTACCAGCACCGACGGCAGTCCCTGCGTTACCGGCATGGCCTGTCCGTTCTTTCCGCACGTCCAGGTGCTGTCGTCGAGCTTCAGGTTGTTGGCGACCATCGTGACGTCGGCAAGGGCTTTCGGTCCGTTGCCGATGATGTTGATGTCCTTGATGGGGCGCGTGAGTTTTCCGTTTTCGATGAGGTAGCCCGATTTTACGAAAAATGTAAAGTCGCCCGCGCCGATTTGCACCTGCCCGTTCGTGAAGTTGGAGGCATACACGCCGTTCTTTACGCTGGCGATGATTTCTTCTTCGGTGGCATTGCCGTTTTCCATGTAGGTGCAGCGCATGCGGGGCATGGGTACGAAGCGGAACGATTCGCGCCGTCCGTTGCCGGTAGACGCCACGCCGTAATGTTTCGCGCTGATGCGGTCGTGCAGGTAGCTGGTGAGGATGCCGTTGGTGACGATATAGGTTTTCTGGCTTGCCGTGCCTTCGTCGTCAAAGTTGATGGAGCCGCGATTGCCGGCAATCGTGCCGTCGTCTACGATATTGATGTGTTCGTCGCATACTTTTTTCCCGAACAGGTCGGAGAAAATAGAGATGTTCTTGCGGTTAAAATCCGCTTCGAAAGTATGTCCGATGGCTTCGTGCAGGAGGATGCCCGACCCGCCGGCAGCCATGACCACCGGCAGTTCGCCGCCTTTCGGCTTTACGGCGGTGAACATGCGTGCCGCGCCTTCCGTGGCTTCGTGCGCAATGGTTTCCACGACATCGTCGGTCAAAAACTCCACGCCTTTGCGGAATGCGCGGGCGGCATAGTAGTTTTCCGTTTTCCCGTTTTCTTCCATGATGCAGGTAGCGCCCAGTGTCGCCATCGGCTTGTAGTCGGCGCATAAAACGCCGTCGGAATTATAGAACAGGATGTACGACGAGCTGTCGGACTGCGACGCCATCACTTTCACGATGCGGTTGTCCAGTGCAAAGCAGCGGTCGTTGAGTTTTTGCACATAAGGCGCCCTGTCTTTTACCGACACGTCTTCCCACGATTTCAGGAGGGGATAGTAATTGGTAAATGTCGTTTCGCTCACATCCGCCGCCTTTGCTCCGGCATTGCCGGAAGCGATGCGTGAAGCGGTGCGCGCGGCTTTCAGCATGTCGTCCAGTGTGATGTTTTCCACATAGGCATAGCCGGTCTGGTCGCCCACCACTACGCGCACGCCCATACCATAATCGATGTTGGAATAGGCGCGGTTCACGGCGCCGTCCTGCAGGGAAATGGAATTATAGAACGTGTGTTCAAAAAATAAGTCGGCATAGTCGCCGCCTTTTTCGAGGGCTGCGGCAATGACCTTTTTCAGTTCATTTTCGGATACGCCGAAATGCGCCAGCATCAGCGCTGCGCCTTCTTTCGTGCCCGTACACGATTGTAACAGGGTTGGCAGCAGTGTCGCTCCCACCAGCGCCATTCCGCCTGTCTTTAAAAATTCACGTCGTTGCATAAGATTGTTTTTTATGGTTGATATATTTAATTTAACCGGCGCATGCGCCTATATATATATGTATAATTTGATAAATAAAAAAGGGCTACTCCCAGTTAAGTATTTTCATAAAGTCGTATTGCGCGGGGTCTGCGACATATTTTTTTGCCGCTTCGTAGTCGTCGGGCATAATGAAATGCAGTACATAACGTATAATGGACTGTACAAACTGCCCGTTAATGTCGACCACGCGCGGCGGGATTTTCCCGGTCTTCGGGTCTTGCAGGTCGCGCAGGAACAGCGGCGCCACATCGCCGAAGTTATTTACATACACCATGCATCCCGTGTGCCCGGCCTTGAACAGGTCGTACACGCCAAAGCCCAGCAGCGAACAGTACTGGCGGTCGTAGGCAATGGGCACGTCGCAGCGCACCTCATAACCGATTTCCACCGGGCGGATTTTTACTTTCAGCTTTAAATCCGTAATTTTATTTTCAATCATTTCGCAAAAAATATGCGCTTTGGAGACTTTCCCCAGCTCGGGATGCCCGTGGTCGTCGTACGAAAAGTTGACGCCCGATTTTTTAATTTCTTCCTCGCTCAATTCATGGAATACCCCTTCGGAAATAACGGCCGCGCCATATTCTTCGCCCATTACTTTCCGCTTGATGATGGACGAAATGACGAGGTTCACGATTTTATCGCATGTAATAGTGGTTTTGTTGAACATTTCGGGAATCACGATCATCGGATAATGGCAGGCGGCGCCGATGCCGAACGCCAGGTGTCCTGCCGAGCGCCCCATGGCGGCCACAATAAACCAGTTTGCGCTGGTGCGGGCGTCTTCATACACCACGGTGGCGATATTCGCTCCTTCGGAACGCGCCGATTCATAACCGAACGTAGGCGTGCCGTGGGGTAGCGGTAAATCGTTGTCAATGGTCTTGGGCACATGAATGTTGGCTATCGGGTATTTTTTATCCGTCAAAAATTTTGCCACGCGGTTTGCCGTAGAAGCCGTATCGTCGCCGCCGACGGTAACCAGCAGTTTGATGTTGTTTTTCCTGAAAAAATCGAGATTGAAACGCTGTTCAAAATCTTCGCCCGTGGGTTTGTAGCGGCTCATGGTAATAGCCGAACCGCCCCGGTTGAAAATATCGTCGGCAAACAGGAAATTGATATCCGAGATGCGGGGCGTTTTCTGGAAGAGGCTGCTGTATCCCCCGTGCAGCCCGATTACGCGGTAGCCGTTTCTCAGGAAGACTTTTGCCACGCTGCCTACCACTGTGTTCATTCCCGGTGCGGGTCCGCCGCCGGTTAATATTGCGATTGCATCATTCATTATTTATAAGGCGTTAAGATTTAAGACGACAAAAATACATAAAATTTTCGATACAAAAAAAGGTTTTACGGATTTACGGTTTTACGGATGTACAGATTTACGGATTTACAGATTTGGCCGGCGCAGCAGCACATTAATCACCGGCACATCGGCTCGTCACCACATCAGCGTACGCGTACGAAACCCACTTGCACGCCTGCGGGACGGTTTCGTACGCGTACGAAACCCA